>CAYSMP010000169.1:0-8451 GCA_964432215.1 uncultured Sangeribacter sp. | reverse complement strand
ACTCCAATTCAAGAGTAGCCCAGTCTTTCGACCGGGCTATGATACTCTTTATTTCGTCTAAGAGTGTCGTCTTACTCATCAGATCGCGTTTCGTTAGAATAAGTTCACTCTTCTCCTGTGAGTTCTGCTACGAGGGCATCAACTTCCTCGTCGCTGATTTTTATACCTTTTCTTTTCAAGATACGCACGATTCGGTTACGTACCTCTTCGCCCTTCTCGGGAGCAAACAAGAGTGCTGCTCCGCAGCCTACCAGCGCTCCGCCAAGAAAAGCATAGAGTATATTGAGAGCTTTCATATTGTTGTATATACTTTTAGATTAAAGAGTTTTTTCAATCTGATCCTCGATTTCGTCAGCAAGCTCTTCAAGCTCACTTCCCTTGAGGTTAATACCCTTTTCTTTAAGGATCTTAATGATTTTCTTACGAGTTGTCTCTCCCTTTTCAGGAGCTACGAGGAGACCTACTGCGGCCCCAGCGATTGCACCGCCTACTACGGCGCAGATGATGTGAATTGCTTTCATGTCAATTTATGTTTATAATTAATATTCTATAGTTACAACAACTGAACAGCGATTTAGATTAATCCTGAGGAAAAAAATCACAAAAGCGACATTCGGTGACTTAGCGAACTGCAAGCATTGATGGAGTCAATGCCTCCCTGTAGGCAAGCACTCCTGCCTCAGATAGCTCTATGGTCTGCCATTTCCCATCAGGAAAGGGCACCGAAACATGGGAATCATCAATAAAAGTCATTAATGGATACTCTTTGCCATTATGCTTAAGGCTCCATGTCTGACAATCTTGAGCGAAGTCCAAACGATATTTTTCGCCTGTAGATTCAAGTGTAATATCGTAGCCCTTACCATCGCATTCCACCAAATATCTGCCATGATCTGTATCGACCGTCTTTGTGGAAGCTGTCAATGGGTTGTCTCCACTCCAGAATTCTATAGTGTTGATGACAAAGAGGTCTGCCAAGCCACACACTTCGTAGACAGGGAGAATCCAGAATGCAACGAAAAGCACCTCATTGATAAACTTATTTGATACTTGCTCATTCCACGCATAGAGGTTTCGAGTCAAGGCAAACCTTCCCATGCATGAAGACATAGAAGAGCATAGAAGAGCCGCAAGAGCGGCGGAAAGAATTATTTTCTTCATTCTTTTTATAGCTATAGCGGTTTTATGTCAGACATTGTAATAGTCTTACCATATATACATATATATTTGAAACGCATCTTACCTAATCTTTGTTTTAATTAGAATAAAAAAAGTCACAACCGTCAATACACAACTCGAGCCGGAGATGCGTCCCTTTGCTATATAAAAGTAAACCCTTAAGGGGCTTATAGGGATGGACGCCACATACCGGCCCGAATGTGTCTTAGTGTTATATACAAAAGTTATTTCTATCGCCTTGTTTAGGATTTCCTTAATCGTCAGTAAAACGAAAACACTTCATATTAGGTTCACTACTTTTACATACTTTAACGTAAAGGCGGAATACTTGGCCTAAATCGGAATTTTTACTGATTTTTTAATAATCATGACATCTCAGTTTACATATTTTTTATTAATTTTGCAGGAAACTATGAATTGAAGTTGTTTCGACTCATATACGAAGCTATAATAAATCAAAATAATATGAAAATAAAACGATTCGTTTCGTTCATGCTGCTGATATCTGCATTGGTGTGTGCCTCTCTTCCAATATTAGCAAAAAACAAAACCGATGACAGAATCACAATCATTCTTGATCCGGGGCACGGAGGCAAAGACTTTGGAGCTGTCGAAAATGGAGCCAAAGAAAAAGATATTAATCTCGCGGTTGCAAAAAAGGTCCGCTCAATGATCGAAAAGGAGCTCAAGGAAGTTGATGTAGTCATGACCAGATCGACAGATGTCTACCTGACTCTTCAAGAACGAGCAGATGTAGCAAACAATGCAAAAGGGGATCTTTTTATGTCGATTCACGTCAATTCAATCGACAAAAAAACACCCGGCAGGCAAAAGACTCATGGAAGTTCAGTATATGTCTTAGGTTTACACCGCGACCAGGATAATATGAAGGTTGCCATGAGAGAAAATGCAGTGATCGAGCTTGAGAGCGACTATAAGGAAAAATATTCCGGTTTTGATCCTTCGAAAGATGAAAGCTACATTATATTCGAAATGGCACAGAAACGCAACCTCGGAGAAAGTATCAGAGTAGCGAGTGAAGCGCAAAACGAATTGGTAGGAACTGCCGGGCGTGCCAATCGCGGAGTGCGACAAGCCGGCTTCTGGGTGCTTTGGGCCACTTCGATGCCTGCGGTGCTCGTAGAGCTTGACTTTATATGCAATCCGGATGCTGTAAGATTTATGACTTCAGACAAAGGTGAGGAAAAACTTGCCGCATCTCTTTTCAATTCTATAAAAAAATTCGTAGAAAGACGGAAATGATTGCCATATCTGTGTTATACATTTGTAGAGATATCTTAATATAAAAATCCCACCAATCTTCAAGAATCAAAAAATGAAAAAGATATTCAATAAGGAATTCGCCATTGGCCTCTCAGTGATTATAGCAATCGTCATCCTCATCTTCGGAATAGATTTCCTTAAGGGTATAAATCTATTTCGCCCGGCCCATTATTATGTGGCATACTACGATAATGTCGATGAACTTACAGTCTCATCTCCCGTGCTAATCAATGGATTTAAGGTCGGGCAAGTGAGAGAAGTAAACTTCAATTATGAAAAGCCAGGCAAAGTTGAAGTAATTATGGCCCTCGACAAGAACCTTCTGCTTCCTGAAGGCTCACGTGCCGAGCTTGGCACAACACTTCTGAGCGGAGCAAGAATCGAACTTACTATGGGTGCCGGTCCAAATATGATTCCTTCCGGTGGCGAAGTCCCTTCCGGTGTAAAGGCAGGGCTCATGAATTCCGTGCAAGATATAATGCCTGCTGTCTCAGGAATTATACCAAAGGTAGATTCACTACTATACAATCTGAACGTCCTCGTAGCTGATCCGGCTTTGGCCGCTTCCATTCAAAGGCTTGACGGTATTTCAGCCAATCTCCTCTCCACAACTCAAGGACTCAACGCGACAATGAACAACCAAGTGCCCCGTCTTGCCAACAACACAGTAAAACTCACTCAGTCACTTGATACTATAGTAGGCAATCTCGGCCAGCTTTCATATCAGCTCAAAGCCCTCCCCCTCGATGCAACTGTCGACAATGTCAATCAGCTTACTGCCAATCTCTCACAGTTCTCGCGTCAGCTCAACGACAAGAATTCCACTCTCGGACTCCTTACGAGCGATCCTGAGCTCTACAACCGCATCACACAGGTCTCTGCCGACATTGACTCCCTTCTCATAGACATCAAAAAGAATCCTAAACGCTACATAAGCATCAAACTTCTGTAAGAATCTGCAAAGAGTGAGACAGGTCTTCTATCGTTACAATCCCGACACCGACAATTTCGAACGCCATTATCCCACATTAAAGACCAGACTCGCCTCTCTGGGAAGATATCTTGCTGTGGGAGTGGTGATCGGAATAGGAGTATATACAATGCTCTTCTTCGTCTTTGATGGTCCGACAGAGCAAAACCTCAGGGAGGAGAATGGAAAATTGAAAGCTCAATACGCTATACTCGAAAAACGTCTAGATAATTCTATAAAGGTGATGGAAGACATCCGAAACCGCGATGACAATTTTTATCGTGTTATGATGCAGATGGATCCCCTGAGTAGCAATGAGAGATATTCCGGTCTTGAAAACGACACCAAATTGGAAAATCTCAGTCATCTTAACGATGCAGAACTGTTGAACCGAATGAACCGCTCAATGGACCTTCTGGAGCATCAGATTTATTCGCAGTCAATTTCCTTCGATCAATTGCGTGAAGCAGCCGGCGTACAGAAAGAAAAAATCGCTTGTATCCCGTCTGTATTACCTGTAAATATCAAAGACTATACAATGTCGTCTGGCTATGGCTACCGGCGAGACCCTGTATATGGAACAGCAAAGTTTCATGAAGGGCTTGATTTCGCAGCTCCCACCGGGACCCCGGTTTTTGCAACCGCTGACGCCGTCGTGGATGTAGCAGAAAGAAAAGATGCCTACGGCAACTGTATTGACCTTAACCACGGCTACAATTATATGACGCGCTATGCCCATCTCAGCCAGATATTGGTGAAACCGGGGCAACATGTAAAGCGTGGAGAAATGATCGGAAAAATCGGATCCACCGGTAAGTCTACGGGTAGTCACCTTCACTATGAAGTCCGATTCAAAGGGGAGCCCCAAAATCCTGTACACTATTATTTCATGGACCTCACGCCCCAGCAGTATGTCGACATGATCCAGCTTGCAGAAAATTCCGGACATGTTATGGACTGAGTTGTTTGACTTAATATGAATATCCTACACAATGTATGACCTTAGTAAGAAATACTACCGTATAGGTGATGTTGCGGATTTTCTCGGAGTCCCCCAGGCCACCATACGCTATTGGGAGATCGAATTTCCAGAAATATCCCCTGCTCGAACCTCTACAGGTTTAAGGCAGTACACCCCTGCCGATATTGAGACACTTCGAATCATCCACTACCTTATAAAAACCAAAGGTCTAAAAGTAGAGGCAGCCAAAGCACAACTAAAACTCAATAGAGACAATATATCAAAGAAACTCAAAGTGATCAACGAACTTCATGACATTCGAAGTGAACTTGAAGTCATGCTGAAATCACTGTCAAAACGTAAATAATTATAGATTCGAATTATAATAGGCCGGATCTCCTGTGACGTTCTCTCCGATGAAGTCAGGCTTTACATATGTTTCATCTTCTGAACCAAGTTCTATTTCCGCTGTCACAAGTCCTGCCCTATGGCCCGCAAACTCATCCACCTCCCAAATATGCCCTTCATATGGAATGATATAGCGTATCTTTTCCAGAATGGGTGACAGACATATAGAAAGCATATTCTCCGCATCTGCTCTGCTTATCTCATATTCATATTCACATCGTGAGGCTCCATGGTTTTTTCCTTTCACAGTCAAATAACCTTTATCGCCTTTTATCCGCACACGTACGGTCCTTTCAGGATGCTTGCAGAGGTATCCTTGGGAAATTTGGTAGGAGGCAACCGCCCACTGTCGGTAACTATCATTTTTCACTAAATATTTATGTTCAATCTCTAATGCCATTATAAATTCAGATATTTTTTATTAATTTTGCAGTGCGAAACGCGATCGTTTCCATTTGCAAAATTAATGAAATCAGTTTATATTCGCAACATATCTGCAACGAAAGTAGGTTCATTGTCCTTAAAGCCAATGAAATTCATTTTTTTACTCTTTACTGTAGTCCTGATGACCGGCTATATTTCAGCTCAAGAGGTTCAACTGCAAATTGACACAGCCATATTCCTTCGCGAAGCCAAACAACTTCAAGAATTGCTTGTCAGTCCAAGCAATGAGAAATATTCGAGCAAAAACAATCCTGCCGTGGAACTGGTGAAGAGCATCAGAGAAAACCAGAGCAAAGGAGATCCGCGCCTACTTGATCACTACAGCTACGATCAGTATGACAAGACGACACTGGGACTTCTCGATATTTCGGAGGAAGACTTAAAAGCTCATGAATCCCTCAAGACATATCTTGATACAACACCCGACGGCCAACGCCAGATGATGAAGGTGCTCCTCAACGAGCGGGCTGCCACCATACTTTATTCAGGAGATGCCAAAGACCGAAAGGAAGTGGTCAGAGGAAAGAACTCTCACGGTGTAAGCGAAATGTTTGATGCAGGTAATATTGAGGTTGTACTCGAAGACCTTTTAAGAGAAGTGGATATCTATGCCAATGACATTACTCTTATGTCGAACAAATTTCCAAGTCCGTTGTCTTCTTTTGGAAATGTACATTACCGTTATTTCTTATCTGACACTCTCGATGTGGGTGGCACACGCTGCGTGCAGCTTACATTCATGCCTCGAAATCCGGCAGATCTCACATTCTCTGGCAATCTATATGTGGAAGTAGGTGACACAACAGGATTCATACGCAAAGTTTCGATGAAAGTTCCAAGAACTGTCAACCTTAACTTTATAGACAACCTAAATATTGAACAGCTATATGAAAAAGATGAGTCAGGGAAACGACATAAAGTATCTGACCGTTTGAATCTCGACCTTTGTTTCCTGAAAGGCACCCAAAGATTCTCTGCGAGCCGGCATTCAATATATAGAAATTTCCACGACGAGTTGCGGGAAGACCTCATGGAAGCATATGAAAATGCCGGGCCTTATATTGAGATAGGTTCCCCTTCCCATTCCCACGGCGACCTGCTTTCGTATATGAGAGGCGACGGACTTTCACATGCCGAAGCCAACATGGACACTTTCATGGGTCGTCTTCGGCAATACCCATTGTTCTATTGGGGAGAAAAGGCATTAGTAATCCTCGTCACCGGATATATAAAGACCGGAAAGAAAAGTCTCTTTGACATTGGGCCTATCAATACTCTCATCAGTACAAATCCAATCGAGAAAGTGAGATTTAGAGTGGGAGGAATGACTACCGCCAACCTCTCTCCGCATCTCTTTGCCAATGGATATATAGCTTATGGCACTCACGACCGCAAATGGAAATACAAAGCGGAGCTTGAGTATTCATTCAGCCGCAAGAAGTATCATAAATGGGAATATCCAGTAAATAGTCTTCGTATCACTCATATGTATGATCTTGATATGATAGGACAACACTATCTTTTTACTAATCCCGACAATGTCTTTTTGAGCTTGAAGAGGAAAAAAGATATGCTTGTGACCTACCGGCATCTCACCCGACTTGAGTATACTCTCGAACTTCAAAACAATCTTTCTTTTTCTGTATGGGGGCAACATATCAAACAAGATGCTTCCCCCTGGCTTCCGTTCGTCACAGGCACCGGAAGAAATGTTCCATATTACCGTCGCACTACAATTGGAGCTTCAGTAAGATATGCGCCCGGAGAAAAGTATATACAAGAAAAGGGGGCACGCTTGGCGGTGAACAGAGATGCACCCGTAATCCAATTCCTTCAAGAATGGGGACCAAAAGGAATACGTGGATGTCATTATGTCATATGTAAGTCTGAGCTCTCTGCTATGAAGAGATTCTGGTTTTCGTCGTTCGGACATCTTGATGCGCTGTTGAAAGGTGGCCTTGTATGGAGTCAAGTACCATATCCAGAACTATTATGGCAGAATGCCAATCTCAGTTATACCATACAGCCTGAATCATACTCTCTGATGAACCCGATGGAGTTCGCCATGGACCGTTATGTATCCGGAGATTTCACTTATTGGGGCAACGGTGTGCTTTTTAACCGTATTCCTTTTGTGAAAAAAGCGGGTCTAAGAGAAGTAGTAGATTTCAAATGTCTTTGGGGAGGTCTTAGTAAACGAAATAATCCATCGCATAATCCCGCACTCTTCCGCTTCCCGGAAGATGCGAATGTGAGCGTGATGGGATCAACACCTTATATGGAGATCAGTGCGGGAATTGACAATATCTTCAAGATACTTCGAGTAGACTATGTCTGGCGACTAAGTTATCTTAATACTAAGGGCACCGACCGCTCGGGCCTTCGGGTTGCCCTGCACTTCAATTTCTAACAAAACATTGTAAAAAATGAATCTAAATATAATCGACGAAGGCATAATAGACTACTCCTTAATGCTTAATAAGCAGCGTCAGATATTCCAGAAAATGGTATCGGGAAAGAAAGTTGGTGTTCACCCACAAGAAGAATTCATCTTATTGGTGGAGCACCCTTCCGTCATCACTCTTGGCAGACACGCCAAAGAAGCAAACGTTCTCTTTAATGAGGAAGAACTCGGACGTCGAGGAATCAAGCTATTTCACATTGAAAGGGGCGGAGACGTGACATATCACGGGCCCGGGCAACTCATAGCTTATCCAATTATAGACCTCGAATACCATCATTTAGGAGTAAAGGATTATGTTGATCTTCTTGAGGAATCAGTAATTCGCACTATTGCCGATTTTGGAATCGTAGGTGAGCGAGTATCCGGAGCAAGCGGTGTATGGATTGAAGGGGGGACCCTTCAAGAGAGAAAAATATGTGCACTTGGCGTCAAATGCAGCCGTTTCATCACTATGCATGGCCTTGCACTCAATGTCAATACCGACATGAGTGGGTTTAATCTCATCAATCCCTGTGGATTCGTAGATAAAGGGGTGACATCAATGGCGCTCGAAGTTGGCCATAGCATACTAATTAGTGAAGTAAAATCTACTCTTTCGAGCCATTTCAAGGATCTTCTACATTTATGATATTATCCTGTGCAACTTTTTATTTTATAAGAATGCCTTATCTCATCTTATTTTGTTGAAAACAAAAATACCCTCGATTCACATCGAAGGTATCAGTGTTGCCTTGGAAAGAC
>CAYSMP010000168.1:0-8458 GCA_964432215.1 uncultured Sangeribacter sp. | reverse complement strand
ACCGTTACTTCCAGATTGCCAAGTGCTTCCGAGATGAAGACCTTCGCGCCGACCGCCAGCCCGAATTCACTCAGATAGACTGCGAGATGAGCTTCGTAGAGCAGGAAGACGTAATAGACATGTTTGAAGGCCTCGTAAAGCACATCTTTAAATATGTGAAGGGAATTGACTTCACAGAGCCTTTCCCCAGAATGACATGGAACGATGCAATGCGTCTTTACGGAAGCGACAAACCTGACCTACGATTCGGCATGCAATTTGTAGAACTCACCGACCTCGCAAAGGGTCATGGTTTCTCAGTAGTAGACGATGCAGAACTGACTGTGGGGATCGTAGCTAAGGGTTGTGCTGACTACACACGCAAGCAGCTTGACCAGCTCACCGACTTCGTGAAGCGCCCGCAGGTAGGAGCAAAGGGGCTTATGTGGGTTAAGTTCGAGCCCGATGGCAGCGTGAAGAGCTCTGTAGGCAAATTCTTTACTCCTGAAGATCTTCAGGAATGGGGCAAACGTGCCGGTGCTGAACCCGGAGATCTTCTGCTCGTAATGAGCGGAGAGGCTATGAAGACTCGCAAACAGCTCTGCGAGCTCCGCCTCGAGATGGGCAATCGACTCGGCCTACGCGACAAGAACAACTTTGCTTGCCTTTGGGTTGTCGACTTCCCTCTGTTCGAATGGGACGATGAGACACAGCGCTACTATGCTATGCACCATCCTTTCACATCACCGAACCCCGAAGATATCCCGCTCCTACGTACTGACACCGGCAAAGTGCGCGCAACAGCATACGACATCGTAGTCAACGGCACGGAGCTTGGCGGTGGATCTATACGTATCCACGACTCTGAGCTTCAAAACGAGATGTTTGAGCTTCTCGGATTCACTCCGGAAAAGGCTCAGGAGCAGTTTGGCTTCCTGATGAGCGCATTCCAATACGGTGCTCCTCCTCATGGCGGCCTCGCACTTGGCTTCGACCGTTTTGTGTCAATACTTGCAGGACTCGATAGCATCCGCGATACCATCGCTTTCCCGAAAAACAATTCGGGCCGCGACGTGATGAACGAATCCCCTTCTCCCATCGACCAAGCTCAGCTCGACGAACTCGACCTGCAGCTTAAGCCCAAAACCACCGTTTAAAAGTTTAAGGTTTAAAAGTTTATTAGCCCTGCGAGGTTTAATAACATAAACCCATCAACAACTTAAGCATTAAACTATTAAACCCTTAAACGCATTAAACCAAATATATGCTTAAAGTAAAGGATATAGCTAAAGCCATAGAAGACTTCGCACCGCTTAGCCTGAAAGAAGACTGGGATAACCCCGGTCTTCAGGTTGGCGACAGCGAGATGGAGGTGACTGGCATATTGCTCTGCCTTGACGTGACAGAAGAAATACTTCAAGAAGCCAAAAAGCGTGATTGCAATATGATAGTCAGCCACCATCCGCTGATTTTCGGAGGTCTGAAACGTCTGACCGGGGCTACCCCTACAGAACGAATTGCTGCAGGAGCTCTCCGCGACAATATCGCCATATATTCAGCCCACACCAACCTCGACTCTGCTTTCGAAGGCGTAAGCTACGAGATGGCCCATATGCTTGGCATGAAAGACTGTCATCCTCTTGAAAAGAGCTATTCAGGCGACGAGAAAGAGGGTTTGGGAGTAGTGGGCACAGTAGCACCCACCCCAAAATTGGAATTTCTGCGCAAAGTGAAAGAAACATTCGAAGTGAAAGACCTTCGATACTCTGCGCAGACGCCAGGCATTGTAGTGAGGAAGGTGGCCTTATGTGGAGGATCAGGCGGCAGCCTGATCAAAAAGGCATTGAAATCAGGTGCCGATGTATATATCTGCGGCGATCTAAAATATCATGACTTCACAAGCTATGGCAGCGAGATCCTACTTGCCGATATCGGCCATTTTGAGAGCGAGCTTTGCAGCCGTAAGATACTCAGCCGGGCCATACGCTCTGTCTATCCCGACTATGTAATCTATTTCTCAGAATGCGAAAAAAGTCCAATAGGACTATTGCATAATGCATAATTTGTGTCTTGCAACATAATTTGCTTTATAAATTATGCATTATGAATTATGAGTTGAAGTTGTTTAAACTTATTTACGAATTCTAAAAATTACAATGAAGAGTTAAACTGAAGATTCTTTTTATTAATCATCCGTCATGTTTCGGAGTATTATACTTAAGAAACTAAGAAGACAAGCCAAAACCTGACGAAATCTTAATAAAAAATAAGTTTAAAGAACTTCATTAAAAAAAATTACTAAATATGGCTACAGATAAAAAAACTGACAAGGAGCGCTCAGTAGAAGAGCGCCTCACAGCCCTCTTCCGTCTCCAGACATGCCTCTCTGAGGTAGACCGTATCAAAAACGTACGCGGTGAACTTCCATTGGAGGTAAAGGATCTTGAAGACGACATCATACGCCTTCAGACACGTATCCAGAACTTTCAAGACGAAATCGTACGCCATGAAGAACTCATCAAAGTGAAGAAAGGTGAGATCGAGATGCGACGCGACAAAATCGCCCGCTATGACGACCAGATCAATAACGTACGCAACAACCGTGAGTTTGCATTCCTTGAAAAAGAAAAAGAATTCGAAAATCTTGAGATTGAACTCGCAGAAAAGAACATACGCGACGCCCAGCATAAGATCAACGACAAACAGGAAGAGATCGTAAAGACACAGGAAGAACTCACAGATCGTGAGCACAATCTGGAAGACAAGAAGAAGGAACTTGAAGACATCATCTCAGAGACCAAGCAAGAAGAGGAAAAACTTCTCATGCAAGCTAAGGAACTTGAGACCAAGATCGACGATTATACCCTTAACGCCTTCAAGCGTATCCGCAAAAATGCCCGCAACGGCCTCGGCATCGTTTGCGTACAACGTAACGCTTGTGGCGGCTGCTTCAACCGTATTCCGCCCCAGCGTCAACTTGAAATTAAGATGCACAAGAAAGTGATCGTCTGTGAATATTGTGGGCGCATCCTTATCGACGGCGTTCTGGCCGGAGTTGAGGAAATTGTCACCGAACAGCCACAGCCACGTCGCCGTGCACGCCGCGCTTCTTCCAATTCTTAATTTGGCGCCCTCAAGCTAAGCAAGTCAGATTGCTAAATGCATAACTGAATTGACTTTAAAATGATCTGGTAGGGACGCATGGACAATGCGTCCCTACCATACATTCTTAATATTATAATCATGACCAACTTCAGAAGATATGCCATATTTGCCCTCAGCATCGTAGTCTTTACCCTATCGTCATTAGCCGAGCAACGGCTTGAATTTATATGGGGACATCAGACCACGCGATGCACCTACCTCTCCCCTCTCTCATATACCGGTCCCGGCTATGGTCTGGCTTACGAATGGCGACATCCTGCATGGCGGGAACGCACAGTAGGCATGCAGGCACACGCGCAATTTGACTATGGATATCTTCTGAGTCCTGCCAAAAATTCACGGATGTATGACCTCACTTTTAGTCTCAACTGGGGAGTGGAACGTCTTTGGAACCGCAATTCAGGCTTCAATTGGGCAATAGGAGCCACTATCGGAGCAGACGGAGGAGTCATTTATCTGCCGCGCAACGGAAATAACCCGGCACAAGCTCTGATGTGGGGAGGCGTAAATCTTACTGCACGCGGAGAATACGACCGTCTGAAACTCTGTGGCAAACACTTGCGCATAAGTGAAAGCATCGATGTGCCATCGCTGGGATGTTTCTTCTGCCCTGCCTATGGAGAGACTTACTATGAGATCTATCTTGGTAACCATAACGGATTGGCACATTTTGGGTGGTGGGGCAACCGTCCTCAGCTTCGTAGCCGCCTCCGTGCTGACTGGCAGCTTGGCAGATATGCGCTAACTCTTGGCTTTGATTACCGCTATATGGGACTGGAATGCAACGACATCACTACCAGAATAGCACAATGTTCAGGAATAATAGGTATCCGCTTTTGATTAGTTTTTTAGTTTTTTTTCGAAATATATTTTGCTATTTCGATTTTTATTATTAACTTTGCATCCGCAAACGCGCTTGTGGCGTAATTGGTAGCCGCGCTAGACTTAGGATCTAGTGTCGAAAGACGTGGGGGTTCGAGTCCCCCCGGGCGCACTGAAAAAGGCATTGTCTTTGACAATGCCTTTTATTTATATTTCAATTTATCATCTATAGCCTAACACCACAACCACATAACTCCATAACCTAACTACCTAACAACTCCACAACTTCCTCACAAATTTTTGAAGTTTTCAGCAAGTCATTACGCAAATTGCGCAGACAACGCCGACCGTAAAGCCAGAGGGGGATAGAGAGAGGCAAAAGCAGGAGAGCCACATATCCAATCCAACGTTTCGGAGTGGGAGCATACACCCAAAGCACACGGATGATCGGAATTTCTGATAGCTTCATAACTACACGTGGGTTGCGGCTGTCTGAAAGATACTCTATGGTGCGGTTGAGCTCATCAGCAACCTTGTGAATGGGAGCAGTATCTACAGAGTCCACAAAGTAAGCATAGTATGATTTCAATGGATTGCGCAGACCTACCAAAGACCCGGCAAGCGCATCGCATCGGGAGGAGATGATAGCAAGCATACGCTCTCCCCTCTCCACGTCAATATCGCGAATGATCACTTCCTTAAGCGGAACATGACGCGACGAGCGCAACCCGAAAAGCATCCTGAAGAAATTTTTATATCTGTCGCCGTCAAATACAGACGAATCATTCATAGCCTTCCATGTCACATAAGCGCCCAAAGGGGCGAGCACCATAGTGGAGAGCCATATGCCGGCTTCTACGGGCCAGCGGCCATCGCGCGCAAGCTTATACCCGGTATTATCGAATATATAATAGATGAGGAAGAGGAATATCGACACCACAAGTGGAGTGCCCAAGCCACCTTTACGGATAATCGCACCGAGTGGTGCACCGATGAAAAAAAAGATTATGCAGGCCACAGAAAGGGTATATTTCTTTATAAGTTCAATCTCGTGGCGGCGAATGCTCTTCTTTTCCTCATCCATGGTGAGGCTTTTGAATTCATTTACGTTCTGATGCTCCCTTGATATTCCTATTGCTTGCCCTATAAGCTGTGAGGCCTGTGCCGGAGGCATTGAATTAAGTACAGAATCGATGGAAAATGGCCGAGTCGTCTTAGCCATTTCTTCTGCATCATGCCTCAGTTCCTCCTGGCGTTTGACAGCATATTCGTCAATGCTCCCGTCCGGGCGCACGGTCCGAATCATATCTGGCTGAGGAAGCACCAAGGAAGCATCCCTGCGGAGATCGCGCGAAAACAGATCGCCGATCGAATCTACGCGCTGCCCTATAGAGTCTATACTCTGATGGAGCTCTGCGATATTTTTTCCTACATATTGCTGACGCATTCCCTGCTCGTCAAGACGATTAAAGTTGGCATCAAAGGGAATAAGTATCTGCTTGTCGAGAAATGTCTCTCGCCGGAAAGGCACGTTACGGTCGTTGGTCCTCTGCTCGCGGAGATTCTCAAATTGCTCGCCTTCATAGAGATGAAGATAGAGATGGCTCATATCCGGAGTCATGGCCATCCGGGCGGAGTCGGCAAGAAGAATGGTGACATTATCGCCTCGGTTGACGTCGTAGATCATCACATCGTAGAGCATTCCGGTCTCCTTATTTTTCTCCTTTACAAGAAGATTATAGCCAGGTATCTGATCATAGAATACATTCTCCGGGATCTCCACCTCAGGAGATTTTTGCCTGACTGAAAAAAGAAGTGTCCACATCTTCACCTGAGCTTTAGGAAGCACGTCATTCTGGAAGAAGAATGCTCCTATAGAAAGCATACCCACTACCACCATCAAAGGAGCCATCACCCGCAGTAGCGATATGCCGGATGCTTTCATGGCCGTCAACTCGAATTTCTCGCCAAGATTGCCGAAGGTCATCAGCGAAGCCAGCAGGATTGCCAGTGGAAGAGCCATCGGCACCATACAAAGTGCCGCATAGAAGAATAGTTCCCCTATCACATCCATTCCCAGCCCCTTTCCTACAAGCTGGTCGATATACTTCCAGAGAAACTGCATCAGCACAATAAAGAGCACGATGAGGAATGTCATCGCGAATAGCGGCAGAAACGTCTGCAGCATGAATATATGGAGGCGCTTTACTACTTTCATGTCTTTTCTGAATGCAAAGTTACAAAATAATTCCTCATCCAATGGTCTTATTCCAATATTTTTTGCTAAATTTGCGTATTAAATTCAACTTTAGCAGGCGAAAGCCGGAGTTTAATAATAACCATTAAACTCCAACATCAACTTGCGAAACTTAAAATAAAAGACCATGACACTGTTTGAACGACTGACCGCTAAGGCCAAGGAAAACCCTCAGAGACTCGTACTTCCGGAATCTCTTGAACCTCGTACACTCAAAGCTGCCGACTTTATCTTGGAAAACAAGATTGCCGACGTGACATTCTTAGGAAAAGCAACAGCTATACTTGAAAAGGCAGCTGAGCTTGGACTCGCCAATATCAAAGAGGCTCACATATACGATCCTGATGACATAGAGTTCACTGAAAAATACGCAGAACTCCTCTGCGAGCTCCGCAAGAAAAAAGGCATGACAATCGACGATGCCCGCTATCAAGTGAAGAATCCACTCTATCTTGGATGCCTTATGATCAAGAACGGCGACATCGACTGCATGGTAGCCGGTGCTCTTAGCCCAACATCCAGCGTGCTTCGTGCCGCATTCCAGGTGCTGAAGACAAAACCAGGAGTCACTTGCGTGAGCGGTGCGTTCATCATGCTTCTCCCCGAAGGTTGCAAGTTCGGCGACCAGGGCATGCTCGTATTTGCCGACTGCGCTGTAGTACCTGATCCTACCACAGAGGAACTCGCCCAAATTGCAATCGAAACTGCAAAGACTACCAAACACATTGCCGGTCTTGACCCAGTAGTGGCCATGCTGAGCTTCTCTACCAAGGGCAGCGCAAGCCACGAAAGAGTAGACAAGGTGCGCAATGCAACTGAACTCGTGCATCAGCTCGCTCCAGAGCTCAAAGTCGACGGTGAGCTCCAAAGCGACGCAGCAATCGTGCCGAGCGTAGGAGCACAGAAAGCACCCGGCAGTGAAGTTGCCGGACATGCCAACACACTCATCTTCCCATCACTCGAAGCTGGAAATATCGGCTATAAGCTCGTGCAGCGTCTTTCTGGTGCAGGCGCTGTAGGTCCGATCCTTCAGGGTCTCGCAGCTCCAGTCAACGACCTCAGCCGTGGTGCCACTGTGGAAGATATCATCAACACCATCATCGTGACCTGCAATCAATCTCTCGCCGAGAAAAAATAATTAGTTAATAAACATCCTAAATCATATGAAGATTTTAGTTCTCAACTGCGGCAGCAGCAGTGTAAAATATAAACTCATCGACAGCAATTCGAAGGAAGTGCTCGCTGAGGGTGGAGTCGAAAAAATCGGCCTCCCCGACTCATTCCTTAAGTTTAAGCGTCCTGATGGCTCCAAGGAAACAATCACCGTGGAGATGCCAGATGCCAAGGCAGCTGTAGAAAATGTAATAAAAGTGCTCACCGACCCCAAGGATGGAGTTATCAAGAGTTTCGATGAGATCGACGCTGTAGGCCACCGTGTGGTGCATGGTATGGACAAGTTTAACAAGTCAGTACTCATCACTCCTGAAGTCATCGAGGAAGTGAAGGAATGCTATACTGTAGCCCCTCTTCATAATCCTGCCAACATAGCAGGTATTGAGGCAGTCACCGAACTCATACCGAGTGTTCCTCAGGTTGCCGTCTTCGACACTGCATTTCATCAGACAATGCCCGACTACGCATATATGTATGCCCTCCCCTACGAGGCATATGAGAAATATGGCGTACGCCGCTACGGCTTCCACGGCACAAGCCACCGCTACGTCAGCAAGCGTGCATGCGAGTTCCTTGGTCTCGACTATGATAAGCAGCGCATCATCACCTGCCATATCGGCAACGGTGGAAGCATTGCAGCTATAAAGGATGGCAAGTGCGTTGATACTTCCATGGGGCTCACTCCTACTGAGGGCCTTATGATGGGTACTCGTGTGGGTGATGTCGATCCGGGAGCACTCGTCTATCTCATGAAAGAGATGAACCTTGACGCAGACGGCCTGATGAACCTCATCAACAAGAAGAGCGGTGTGGCCGGAGTGAGCGGCATAAGCAACGATATGCGCGATATCGAAGCCGGAATCAAGGAAGGCAACGAACGTGCGCGTCTGGCTATGGAGATGTATGAATACCGCATTCTTAAATATATCGGTGCTTATGCAGCTGTGCTTGGAGGTGCTGATATTATTGTCTTCACTGGAGGTGTTGGTGAGAATCAGATCGGGACACGCGAGAAAATCTGCAAGAAACTTGCTTATCTCGGCGTGACATTCAATGAAGAAG
>CAYSMP010000167.1:0-8482 GCA_964432215.1 uncultured Sangeribacter sp. | reverse complement strand
GTTATCATAACTTACGGTGTGTTGGTTAACGACCGCAAAGTTACTGCTAATTTTTAGAGCCTACCAAACTACGCGATTGGACAGATACTGCTTATCCCACAGATTAGAATCTGGGGTTAATTATAAGATGATTAACTCTCCGAGGTTGGGTATTGATGTGGTTGGGAAAGAGGGAGCGGGCATCCTCATATCAATGATAAATGATAAATTATCAACGATAAATGAACTATTATCTTCGAAATTATAATCTGAATACTTGGTTCTTGACTCTTAACTCTTAATCCTTCGGCGAAGACGGTTGATCTTGTCCTCGTAATACTTTTTTGATGTGTCCATATTCTTGTGGTTAAAAGAATCTGGCCACAAAGTTAGTTCATCCTACTTGAATTTCCTCACGGAGAGATAATAGCTTACTTTCCAGATTTTGGATGGGTCCACCCAGTGCTGTGGCAATAATGTGTGCAACCTGTCCTCGGGAGTGGAGTGGAGGTTGTCCATCACATATTCGAGCCAGTATAGCAGGTTGACATTGTTGATGGCGCACGTGGCGATGAAGCTGTAGATGTAACGTGAGAGAGATTCAGGATCCAGCCCCGACGGGACTGTGATGGTCACTCCATTGGGGTATGTTATCTTTATGAATCTCCATACGTTGCCGCTTGGGTCATTTTCGTTGCCAGCTGCATTTTCGGCCTGGTTGGGACGGGAGACTTTGACCTCCGCGAACATCCCTGTTTCTTTCCTTCTTGCCATTGTCGCGATGTTTAAAAATTAATCGCGGCAAAGTTAGCTAATGTCATTCTCTCCCACAAGGGTACCTTACCGAACAGTTACCCTTCATCAGCCGAAATATAATGACACAACTCCGTCGTAAATGGATCCTCATTGTCAATTTTAGTGGCCCCATTCTTATCCTTTATGAAAGAAGGCGAATATTGCTGAACAACATACGGAATAGTTTCCGTATCCCTACACAAATTGATAAACTCCTGACAATTCATGATTTAACGGATTAATAGTTGAATCTGTTTTCTCTTTTAATTTTTGCAACCGACAGGAAATCGATTTATCTTAAGAACAAACAAAAGACAAAAATGGATATCTCATCGATTGACACTTGACGATTTTTTGACGTATAGGAGTTTTTTGATTACGCCCCAGAATAGGGCGGTGAGGAGGGCGACGAAGAATGTTAGCGGAAGAGGCGGTAGGCGATTTTCTTGAGCCAGGGAGGAGAGACGAGTAAGCCAAACATCATATAGCCGAAAATATCTGCTGAGATACCATACCCGAGTGTCTTGTTAATCATAAGGCGATCCTGAAGCTGCTTCTTTGCGAAGGCCCATCCGTTCCTACGTTTCTTGAAAAGGGAATCTGTAAACCTGAATCTCAATACTACATCTGGGATATTTGCATGTTTCGTACCTGCTTTCATACCATCAAGCCAAAGCATCGTGTCTTGGTTCTGGCGGTATTCGGGTCGATACAAACACCCAGCTTTGTCAAAAAAGGACTTTCTGAAAAGCACGGCAGGATGGGCATGAGGGTTTCTTCTTGAAAAAAAAGACCGGCAATCTTCGGAAGAAGTTGGATAAACAATTACCTTATTCCTACTTTCACCAGTCTCATCAATCTCTTCTATAGCTCCGCCAACCACATCGATATTTTTGTTTTCTTCAAGAAAAGCCACTTGCTTTTCCAATCGATCCGGAAGACTTATATCGTCAGCATCCATACGTGCTATATATTGAAATCCTTTATCAAAGGAATCATCAAGCAAGTCGTTCAGAACTATCGCAAGTCCACGGTTCTCCTCGAACCAATGGATCTCCACCCTATCGTCTTTCTCGTAAGATCTAAGAATTGCTCCCAAATCGTCACCTATCGGACCATCCACACCTATATTCAACTCAATATTTGAATATGTCTGATTAAGAACACTATCTATGGATAGTTTGACATATGCCGGCTTATCATTCTTATATACGGGAAGGATAACCGATATTTTATTTCCCAACGTCATACCTTTAAAACATAAAGACCCCTATGACCTTCAAAAACACTATCAAAACAAATCGCAGAACCATCCCTTTTCCATCTTGGGTGGAGATCGCAACGAGTGTCATTATCATATTTAAAAGGCGAATGAACTCGTGCTATAACTTTCACGCTCTCTCCTGTGGTATCTGTGTCAAGACCTAATTTCAATTCTTGAACTCTCGAACGGCTTGGATAAGTATCAAAGACAACGAGGTTGTTGTTGTTCGGACTGTAACTTGGATGCCCATCATTACTAAGATTAGACCATATATGGCTCCATTCTTGTGTTTTATCTCTCATAAGATAGAAACCTGGGCCAAACTCTTTTTTACGCTCAAAAGCAATAATCTCATCATCATTCTTCCAATAGCAATGGCTTACCATATCATCATCCGATAAGACATACATCTCAGACCCATCAACATTACACGTAATGAGACGTGTGTATTTTCTATGTCCGTTAAACCACCGATAAAGAACCATAAAACGCTTACCATTCGGTGAAAGCATTAGATGGTTAACTTTGTGCACTGATCCCTTTTCTTGCATTTCAGTTCGAGGCTCGAAATTAGCAAAATCCGCATATTTAAGCAGTTCGCAAATCTTTCCTGTCTCCAAGTTGATCTTCCAAATAGCTGTTGCATCCGGAATAGCTTCGCTTTGCGTACTTTCTGGCAAAGCTGCATAGCCATATCCTTTACGAAGATTATGAAGACGTGAAAAATCAAGGGATAAAGCAGTCTTTCCATCTTCAGAAACTGTATATACGGGAGCTTCAATGATTTTCTCTTCCCCAGTTTTCACATCAAGGATTACGGAACAATACTTACCATTCCTAAGGTCATTATATATAATTCTTGAGGAATAATCAGGTCCTAACCACTGAGCCATACATCCTTGTTGGACATTCCATGTTTTTGTTGAAGCAAGTTTTCTTACAGATTCATTATTCTCCGTATCAATTAAAACTATTTCTGCTTCTTCTGTAGGATCAGGATCCGACCATGTATCCTTTGCCTTCATACAAAGCATATATCTTCCAGAAGCATCCCACGGAGACTTATCATAATATCCAAAGAAATATTCCTTTCCATCGTCAGGAGAAACTCGATAGATTTCTCCTTCTGACTTGATTTTTTTACTTAAAGCATACATTGTCAATTGATATATGCGTTTTATCCCCTTTTTTATATTTGGATATTTATTCAGCTGATAGTTGATTCTCTGTTCAATACTCATATTTTTATATTTTAACTACCCCTACTAATCATTTTAGTATGGATATAGGAAATCCCCTTTATTCCTAGTATAAATCTGTATTTAGCACATATTAAAAATAATCTTTTAGGTAATCCTAAGTATTTAATTATTTTAGACTTATACCAATTTTTGTGTTTCTTATCAAAATTATTTATATAATTATGTATTTCTTTTGATGATTTACCCGCTTTACACATCATCAGAACGACACCATACAATAAATCTGTAACGGCTTTCTCATCTAACTCTTGCCGGTATTGCACTCCTAGATTTTTTTCAAGAATACTGAATGCCTCTATCATATCTTTTTCGTCTAATGTTTTTTGATTGGATAGAGAAGTTGGTCTTTGTCTATAATAGTAAAGAGGTTTCATTAAATAATAGGCATTCTTACATCGAACTAATGCCTGTGTAACATAAGCTACATCCTCACATCTACGAATTTTTGGAAAACGTAAGTCCGCACATTCGGATAGCTTATAAAATTTCCCGAATGTGTGGTTTCTTGTAGAAACCACACATTCGGAAACAGTTTTAATCCCTTCTATGGGTATATACATCGAATTATTAAGACTGAGTTTACCGTCTAAAGAACCGTAATAATCATAAATTACAGCATTTACATCATATTTACTTATTATCTCATTAACTTCCTCCAAAAAAGTATTTTCTACCCAGTCATCGTTATCTATAAAAGTAATCCATTCTCCTTTGGCATTATCCAGTCCAATATTTCTTGCGTTTCCTGGACCCATATTCTTTTTCGATTGTAACAACCTAATATTTAGTTTTGATTGGGCAACATACTTCTTTAATTTCTCATATGATCCATCGGTAGAGCAGTCATCCACAATAATTACTTCAAAATCTTTAAAACTCTGAGATTCCAAAGACCTAAAATATTGATCCATCATTTCAAATGAATTATATTGAGGAGTTATGATAGTGTATTTAATCATAATTTATTATTGCCTATTAAAATGAATAAATATCAAGAATAAATGTTCGAATATGTTTATAGATTCAATTTTTTTTTCAATTCATTTACACTTAGAACTTTTTTTAAATACTCTTCTCCATCTCTAATATACCATGGCTCACTTTCTTTTATTTTTACAGCAGGTGTTCCAGCAATCATAACATTTGAACCAAATGATTTATTCACAAGAGAATTTGCCCCTATAGAAACATAATCGCCTAATTCTATTTGAGAAGTTAATTTTGCCCCAGTTGAAAGATACAAACCATCTCCTATTACTTTTCTATTGTCAGTGATACACGTACTCGTATGTAATACACTATAATTTCCTATCCGATTGGATGCACCAACTACAATCGTCCCATAGTGAGGTATTACTAATCCATATCCAAATACTTGAGCACCAATAGAAAAACCAAGTTTAATTCCTAATTTTCTATATCTTAATTCATGTATTAAACAAATTAATTTCGAACAAATTGACAAATCCTTTCCAGATCTCATATATGCTACATATCGCATTGATTTTAAATACTGCATTATATAATCATGGATAATAAGTTTTTTTAATCTATCTTTAATATTCCACTTGTATTTACCCCGATTCATCATCATATCGGCCATTACATAGAATTCTAATTCCTTTTTATTTGTAATCATATTTTAATATCTAATAAATAACTTTTAACCACTTACAACTCCTCATAGTTATCTAAATTTTTCACCTTTTTAAATCTCCATGAATCATATAAACTCTTTGGTAGTATTTTTAATAGAACGTATCTAACAGTAGCTTTACTGAAGTTTTTTATAAATCTATAGCTCAAATATCTATATCCATAGATTTTTTTTCTCTCTAACAGAGATTGAAAAGGACGGTTAGATGATATACCATCTGTTACCTCAAATATAGCGATCATAATAGGAATATATTTTAGTCTTTTACCTTTTTCATTAACTTTCACAAATGAATCTAAATCAGCACAAATCCTATAAGTAGTGTCATATTTAATGTCTTTTAATATATGTGTTTTGGTTAATACAGCTTGATGACATAATTCTGGAATTACAGTATTTTGAGTAAATTTACCGTAACTCTTACGTAACTTTCTGCCACATCCAAAATCAAATGCAACATCACCATATATTATACCAACTTCGTCTTCATATTTTTTACTAAAAATATTTTCTACCACCATATTATCATAGAACATATCCCCCGCATTCATGAATATTATCCAATCTCCTGTTGCTAGGTTGATACCCTTATTCATAGCATCATAAACTCCATTATCTTTCTCACTTATCCATTTTGAAATATTTGCTTGATACGTCTTGATAATGTCTACACTACCATCAGAACTACCTCCGTCAATTATGATATATTCAATATTAGCATACGTTTGAGAAACAACAGAGTTAATTGTTCTTTGTAAATCTTCACGACAGTTGTAACATATTGTGACAACTGTCACTTTTACTTGTTTTTCCATACGTTTTACTTTTTTTTCCGTAATTTAACACAACCATAACCACAAATATATACATAATTAAATAGTGCATTTCATTTATATGGAATGGTCTTTGGAGATATCCTAATGTAAGTATAAATACCGCAGATAATATTTTTTTATTTTTTATAAATCTCATTATTAAATAAAAAAACGGCAAATATGTTATGAATGTACCTATAATCCCATCTTTCGCAAGTATTTCATACTGATTATCGGCTAGATAGCCTACATCATCCATATTCTTTGCACCCATACCCATCAATGGATTTTTTATAAAATAACCTTTTGCCATTTCAGACAGCTCATTTCTTTCGGAACGAATATTGCCACCTTCAAACCTATCGATAGTCATATATCTTAAAACTTCATTACTTTCAATGTATTGGTACACAAAAAACGATAAAATACCAACAATCACCAAAGTCAGTAATGACTTTTTCTTAGAACTATAAAATAAAAAATAAAAAAATATCTGGATAAAATATGCAACAGATAATGTAAAAAACAATCCAATTATAAGACAGATTTCAACTTTTTTATTATTATAGAATAATTTATTAAAAACTAAGGCATAAATTCCCCAATATGCCAAGGCTCCCGGTTCATCAAAGAAACCTGATGGCCGTATGATATTTCCTATTCTTGTATTACTGCAACTAAAACCGTACCAAAAAAGTGTACGACCGTCAGTATTTGTAAATTCAGCAAAACTATCAATAATCCCAGTAAGAACTAAACAAAAAGTAATCGCACTCAATACTGATTGTATTGTAATTATATTATTATTTATCAATATAAATTCATTTAAACTACTAGTTTTAACAAGCATTAATAAAAATACATATGTTAAAATTAAAAAGAATATTCTAACTAAATAAGAGGAATCTGAGTGATAATAAAAATATATGAACCAGAATAAACCTTGCGTAAGAAAAATTAAAGTTATAACAGAAGGTAGACTTGCTCCATTTTTTTCACTTCTAATTATGACAATTGCTAAAATGAAACTTAATATTAATATTATTTGTTCTGAGGGAACAGAAAAAAAAATATTAAAAATATAAGGATAAGTCAAAAATAATGATATAACGATTAAAGCAATCGAAATTTTTCCTAAGGTAGGAACATTGCTCCACTTTGGTACATTTAAATCTTTAATATTACCTAAGGATTTCATAGGATTAATTTAGATTGTGAATAGCTAAGACATTGTCATAGGTGTTTAAATCAACAATTTGATTTCTTGCATTTATAGAATAATTAGCCAATGAAGGGTCATTTAACAAATTTTCCATAGAATCGTGAAGTTTTTTACTATTTATATCTCTGACAATTATTCCCGACCTTCCATCTTTTATTATTTCGGGAATTCCACCTATCTCAAATCCTATACAAACAAGTCCACAAGCCATTGCTTCAACAAGCACATTAGGATAGTTATCTGCCAATGACGGAGTAACGAAAATATCGCATGAACTATAAAGTTTTACAAGGTCTAATTGATTATTAATTAGTCCCATATTATTAATCTTGATATTTATTCCCTCCAAGTCCGAATCACTTACTCTTCCATATATAACACATTCAGTATTCTCAAAACCAATGTTAAGAGCCTCTTTTAACAAAGACCATCCCTTATATACACTATTAATATTATCTGCACCAAAAAGAATCAGTTTCTTATCCTGAGGTAAACACAATTCTTTTCTTGCCTCACTTTTGTTATAAGGATAAAATTGATTTATATCTAATAAGTTCGGTCTCACTGAAACCTCATGATTTCGAAATATCTCACTAACCTTTACTCTATTTGCAAGCCATTCACTTGGGGTTATGAATTTCAAATTAGAAAATCTTGAAAGTCTTTTTTTCTTCTCATTAAACTGCCAATAAGAAAGATCTTTTTTTCTCAAACTTCCCTTCCGATAGTGAGACATTGGGCATTTTTGGCAATGATTAGTATACTTTTTGCAGGTTAAAGCATGATGACAGCCACCTGTAATCGGCCACATATCATGCATATACCAATATACAGGTTTACCATTTTTCAATATTTTTTCAATAGATTTAATAGACAAACAATAATCATTAATCCAATGAATATAAATAATATCAGCATCTTTTACAAGCCTATTCTGTGAAAAGTCACATCCAATCAAATTTAATGACCATGATGCATAATATTTGAAGATTCTAAAAAATGCAACGTCCAATATTCGTAAACAAAACCTTTTAAATTTTCCTATTGAATGTTCGTATACATTAGGATCATTGGTTTTTTTATTTAAAACCAGCATAGACGAATCTATACCGGCTTTCACCATTGCATCGTTTAGTCTATGAGCCGCAATAGCAGCTCCACCTCCCCAATCAGATACATTGATATGAACTATCTTCATATTGTAATATTAATGTATAGAGTTGGTATACTCTTCTTTTACTATAATTTTATCTCTCAGCTCTCATAGGATTGTTGAGGAAGTCCTCATATGAAAGGCGGATGCCGTCGGGGAGCTCGGTCTTGTAAGTCCATCCGAGTTTTGTTGCCTTGCTGACATCGAGTAGCTTGCGCGGTGTGCCGTTAGGGCGCGTAATGTCCCAAAGTATCTTACCCTCATAGCCAACGATTGATGGGGGCGTGTAATAACTCTCACCATCGAGTATGAGGATATCCTCAATGCTGACTGTT
>CAYSMP010000166.1:0-8603 GCA_964432215.1 uncultured Sangeribacter sp. | reverse complement strand
ATTATGCATTATGAATTATGCATTAAAAATAAGGGATTTACAGTAGCGGGTCTGTCCCGGATTTTCACCGGATTCCCTATTAATCGCGTCGCCGCGAACCAAAACGTGATGCAAAGTTAATACTTATTTTCTATATTGCCAACTTATTTTATTATTTTTTTATAGAAGTTGTTTAAACTTATTGGTTTAAACTTATTGGTGGGGGAGAGGGGAAGGCGATGTCAGGAAATCTTGAAACAGCATTTACCTTCTCCACTTTTATCAGTACATTCTTCAATTGTCGATTCCTATGCACCACCAATCCATAGTCGGCCTTATTGTAGAAATGCGCCGAACCACTTATATCATAAAGTGACGGAGGGTCGATGATTCCTTCCTTGTTCTTATGAAGTTTTGTTGGATGCGCCATAAGTATCACCAGCACATCGTTGGTCTGTGCGAAACCTTATTCTGACAAATTCATCTAATTTTGTGGTGTAGAAAAGCTGTCAATAACCGTCGAAAACCTGTAGAAAACCGGCAAAAAACTGTAGATAACCGGACATCGAAGATATCAGACACTAGAGATATCATCATGATGGAATACTTTTCAGCAAGTTTTTGGCAGTTTTCAGTGGAACTTTTGTTCAATTTTCACCCAATTTTCTACATATAATACCAGAAAATTTATTAACTTTGCAGTTATCTACAGCGTGTAGAAAAAGTCAGCATTGTGCTGAGAACTCGGCATATTGGGATTAGATAACCTGTAGATAACAGTATAGAAATGTTTGATAACCGAGATTTCCAAATATTTGATGAAAAAGTAATCGTCAGTTATCTACAGTCTATATTGTTGTTGTTGATTTTATTTAATTTTAAAAATTTATTTAAAACTTATAAAAATAAAAAATGGAGTCGATAACTTCCACCCCTGACACTCTCCGCAAGAAACAGTTGGCCGACGAGATTTCGGCACTTAAGAAAGAGAAGAACGCAGTGATAATGGCCCACTATTATCAGCGCGACGAGATAAAGGAAATAGCCGACTTCATAGGCGACTCTCTGGCACTGGCCCGCAAGGCTGCCGAGACGAATGCCGACGTAATAGTGATGTGTGGTGTACACTTCATGGGAGAGACTGCCAAAATATTATGTCCAGACCGCACTGTGCTGATTCCCGATCCCAAAGCCGGATGCTCGCTCGCCGACAGTTGCGACCCTGTAGAGTTTGAAAAATTTGTAGAGGAGCATCCCGACCATACGGTCATAAGCTATGTCAACACATCGGCAGCAGTGAAAGCCCTTACCGATATAGTCGTCACTTCCGGCAATGCCCGCAAGATAGTGGAGTCGCTCCCTAAGGAAGAGAAGATAATTTTTGGTCCGGATCATAACTTGGGAGAATACATAAATTCAGTGACAGGACGCTCCATGCTTCTATGGAATGGCGCATGCCATGTCCACGATCGTTTCTCGCTTGAAGGCATAGCCAGTCTTAAGAAGGAGCATCCCGGTGCAAAAGTGCTCGTGCATCCTGAATGCCGCCGTCCACTCCAGATAATAGCTGATAAGGTAGGAAGCACAGCGGCTCTTCTCGACTTCGCCCGCAAAGATGATGCGAAGGAGTATATAGTGGTCACTGAAAGCGGTATTCTCTTCGATATGCAGCGCGAATGTCCGGAGAAAACTTTCATTCCGGCTCCGGCTGAAGATGCGGAGTGCCAGTGCAACGAATGTGACTATATGAAGATGATAACACTTGAGAAGCTCCGTGACTGTCTCCGCGACGGTAAACCTGAAATAAATGTCGATCCCGAAGTGGCGAAGAAAGCTGTCCGCCCCATAGAGCGAATGTTATCTCTCTCCTAAATAAAAATAAGTTTAACTCTTCATTGTAGTTTTTAGAATTCGCAAATAAGTTTATACAACTTCGTTATGAAGAAGAATATTGCAGAGCTTACTAATTGCAGTGTGGAAGAATATAGGGAGATTCCCAAACTTCCTTTTCTGATTCTTCTTGACAATGTGCGTTCGATGCAAAATGTAGGGTCTATACTTCGGACTTCAGACGCATTTCTTGTTGGGGAGGTGATAATGGCAGGTATCACCGGAATTCCTCCTCATAAAGAAATTAGCAAGACTGCCCTTGGGGCTGAAGATTCAGTAAGCTGGCGCTATGTGGAGGATGCAGTGAGGGAATGTGCCCGCATGAAAGAAGAGGGTTGGAAAATATGTGTGCTTGAACAGGCACATGGTAGCATCGACCTTATGAATTTCCATGCTGAAGAAGGCAAAAAGTATCTGCTTGTGGTGGGTAATGAAGTGTCGGGAGTGAATCAGACTATAGTGGATATGGCGGATGTCATCCTTGAGATACCTATGCATGGGGTCAAGCACAGCCTTAATGTGGCCGTGAGTGCAGGAATTGCTATATGGAAAATAAGTTCGACTTTCTAATTCTTTACTCCTCTATTATATACACAGGTCTATGATATAAGGCATATTTTTCTCCAAAATAAATGCATGTGAGTTTGGTATAGTCTATCTCACCCCATGCAATACTTGGAATGTCTTCTTCAGATTTCCCATCTATTGAAAAAAGTAGAGGATAATTGCAGGAACTCCAAATAGAATGAGACCAATAAGCACGGCATCCTTTATACTCACCTTCAAAAAATACCATAGTTTTAATCTCCTCAGGACGCTTGTCAAATCTGCTTCGTATGCACTCGGGCAAGGATTCCTCAGCAACCGGGGAATATGTCATGCCTTGTGTAGCGTAAGAGTCTATATATATCTTATCGTTCTTTATCAAATATGCTCCTTCATTTTCGGAAAAAGCATCTTCACCGTTAGAACAAGATGTAGAAAATACGAAAGCAGAAAAAATAAAGAAAATGATCCAAGTAAATTTTTTCATGGTTGTTCTTTTATATGTTAAGAAAATGGGTCTCTGATGATATGAAATCATTAGGGTTCAAAATTATAAAATATTTTTATAAATAACAAATATTTTTTATAAAAATATTTGTTTACATTTTATGTAACTCAACTTTCTTTTGCGAAAGTTGAAGGTTGGGAAGGTTATATAATTAGTATAAATCAATTAAGAATAGTAATCATAATAAAAAACTTTTATGAAAAGAAATATACTTTACATGTCTATCCTTACAGCACTATTGTTGCTGCTTCCATCATGTGGAGATTTCAACTCTTGGGATCCGGAACCACCGGGCGGTTGGAACGATACATTTTATGACCAAGACCTCACAGGGTGTTGGCAGCTATATCAGGTCAACTCCAATTATGTAAGGGGTGATGAAGTGAACTACATGTACTTCAATGGTGATGGCCGCGGCACATATTTTTATTATGACCGTGGCTACCAGGAGACAGAAAGGCTTGCCTATTGGTGTCAGCGTTCGGTAAGCGGCACATCTTCTCTTCAGATCAATATTCAGTATGAATATGGCAGCCCTTCTACTATGAACTATTGGTTTAGCGATAACGATACCCTCTGGATGCAGTGGCGTAACTCTGCAGGAGTACAGACCTACGTCTATAAATACATTAACCGAGTCCCTTGGTAAGCATGGCAAGAGATAAAAGATGAATGATAATAGAAGTCCTTGAGATCATCGACCATCTCAAGGACTTTACTATATTTTTTGATTAATTGGCTATGTTTTTTGGGATTAGTCTTGTGGCCAACTAAGTATTTATTTACTTTTGTATGAAGTTGTTTGATACTTCTTCATGTATATCGGTCAAAGAAAATTAAAAAATATGAGATTTAGAACTACCATGCTGCTGTGGGCTGTATGTATGGCGGCTATTATTAAGGCAGAAGATTGCAATATTGCCCGTTTGGGTGTATTACCGGATTCGAACAAAGTCAATACTAAGGCAATTCAGAAGGCTTTGGATGAGGTGGCTCGTAAAGGTGGAGGTATACTTCGTTTTGATGCCGGAGACTATGTGACAGGCACCCTTGAAATCCCTTCGGGAGTAGGAATCTATCTTGAACGCGATGCAAGGATACTTGGAAGTGTCGATCCTTTCGATTATATAGGATATGCTCCCGACGACAAGAGAGATTTGAGTGGACTTATTTTCGCAGAGAATGTATCTGATATTTCTATTTGCGGTGAAGGAACTATAGATGGGCGAGGCCTTGATCTTGCATTGGCTATAGATAGTCTGCATCATACAGGTATCCGTGTAGATCCGGGGTATGGCTACCGCCGTATGCGTCCATCATTGCGTCCGAAACTGCTCGACTTCAGGAATGTTAATTCCCTAAGAGTGGAAGATGTGCATCTTAGAGGTTCTGCAGCATGGGGAATGTCGCTCAATAAATGCAGTGATGTATTGATAAAAGGCATAGATTTCATCAACCGGGCTTATTGGAACAACGATGGCATAGACGTTGCTGACTGTCGTAATGTCTTGATAGAAGACTGCCGTATAGATGCTGCCGACGATGGAATAGTGTTGAAGTCATTTGATCCTTCGGCTGCTAATGAGAATATAGAAATCAGAAATTGCGAGATACGCAGCAGTGCCAGTGCTTTCAAAATAGGGACTGAAACGTTTGGTGGATGTAGAAATGTTAAAGTTACCGGGCTGAAGGTTTTTGATACTTTCCGTTCTGCTGTCGCCTTGGAGACAGTAGACGGTGCGCATCTTGAAAATATAGTTATAGATGGAGTTAAGGCTGTGAACACAGGCAACGCTTTGTTTATGCGTCTCGGTCATAGAAAAGGGGAGAAGCCCGGGAGTTTCTGTAATGTCACTGTACGGAATCTGAGTTGCGAGATTCCTTTTGGGCGTCCTGATAGCGACTATGATCTCAGAGGTCCCGACATCAATGTGATTCATAATCCTTTTCCGAGCAGCATTACGGGTATTCCTGATGCAAGGATTCAGAATGTCACTCTTGAAAATATAGATATAACCTATCCGGGGCGTGGCACGAAGGGTATGGGTTATATAGGAAAATACAGGCTTAAGGATGTTCCGGAGGCAGTGGCAGACTATCCGGAGTTTCATATGTTTGGAGAACTTCCTGCCTGGGCTTTCTATGTGCGTCATGTCGACGGCCTTAACCTTCGCAATGTGACAGTCAGAAAACGCGAGCCTGATTATCGGGATGCAGTAATACTCGACGACGTGACCGAAGTTAGCGGTCACATCGAGGTAGCCTCAATCTAAAAATGTTGAAATCCGGTCTGGATGCAGACTTCATTCAGGAGATGACCGGACTCAGCTCTGAGGAGATAAAAAATCTCCTATAACTTACGAGATTTTTAATCCGGTATTAAGCACCATAGTTATCGAAGAGAGTCTATGGTGCTTTTTAATTTTTTGCGTTTTTCCTGAGAGGTGCCGTTTTCTATTTGAATAATATCACCGTTTTTATCCACCACTATAGTCATTGGGTATCCTTGTGTTCCAACATAATCTTTAAACTGTCTGTCATTGACCAGATGGGTCCAATTAAAACCTGTTTTTTCTAAAACAGGAAGCGCAGTTTCTTTTCTTTCATAAGTGGAAGAAAAGAACATTACATCCGGCATCTCGTTTTTCCATTCCGATAGTTCAGGCATCTCTGCTCTACATGGTTTGCATCCTGTAAACCAACAATTCAAAACCATTACATTTCCTTCTACATCGGAATTAGTCCATATTTTGCCATCTATGTCCTCAGCTGAGAAATAAGGGAACTTTTCTCCAACTTTTAAGCTATCCAAATTAGGAAGACAAGCACGCTTTATTTGATATTCCTTCTCGGCATACATTTCAAGCAAGATATCGGCCTCAGGAATATAATCTTTTGATATTGATTTCTGTTTTAATTCCTCTTTTAGAGAGTCTTTAAGCAAAATACCGATGGCTTTTGTTCCATTAGCGGTTTCAATTAACATGCTCCCATTTATATGCGAAAAATCAACCGGCATCTGATGAAAGAAAAGACCTTCCACAATATAGATATTATCCTTATTTTTTGGTGTTTGAGCGGCAACTCCGAAAACAAATACGAACAAACAAAGACTTATGAAGAAATTTCTAATAATCATAGAAAAATTTTTATTAATGAATAAGTTTAAACAACTTCAAAAACTATTTTATTAGCTTTTCAAGTTTTTCATAAAAATCCTCAACCTCACCGATGGTATAATCGCATAGTCTGCCTTCCGGGTCAATTACGATTTTAGTTGGATAAGCAGTTACCGGAAATCCTGCTACAGTCCCGTCATTCGTTTCCGGAGCCGGAGCAAGAAGATTAGTCCAGGGCAATTCAAGCTCATTCACTACTTCACGCCATGTTTCTTCTTGATCTCCACAGGCTATTGCCACTACTTCCAGTTTGTCGGAGTTAGTTGCATAGACCTTTTTCATTTTCTCAAAACCTCTTTTGCATGGTCCACACCATGAAGCCCAGAAGTCAATGACCACCCATTTGCCACGAAGATATGAAAGGTTGAAAGTCTGACCATCCAAGCTATTCAGGATAATTTCAGGAGTGGGGGCATTTGTTTCCAAAGACTGTTCCAGAACCTTTTGATTGTTCTCCGTGAGAGAGGCAGAATTGCGGATGGCACAGGCATAGGTATAATAAAGTGTATTTTCCGATCCAGCAGGAAGTCTATTGAATGCGTAGGGAGCAAAATCCTCCTCAAGCTGCGTAAGGACACGTGTGGCAGTCTCTGGATCACTTACCGACATAATTCTATCAATTAGCGAATTCATTTCCTTAGAAAGCGAGTCCAATTCATTTTCAGTCAGCTTATATCTGCTAATTCTAAATAGTTTTCTTCTCAGTTCGTAGAATTCATCAGCTAAGGGAATTTTATTTGAGTATATTCCTCCCTTCACTGTATAATTTGCAGGTCCTAAACTATTAATGGTCATATCAAGATGATCGGAACTTCTCATGAAGTAAGATGGTAAGGAATAATAGTCGCATGCGATTTTATAGATAGATGGAACCGAATCGGGAAAAATATGCACCGATCTGTCCTTTACTGCATAAGCTTTTGTCGGTCCGTTTTCCATAGCCTCAACATATTTTTTCACAGATAATGAAGTGTCTGTGGGGATTTGAGAGATTGTCACATACACAGTGTCGGCTACCTGTTCGCCTGTGAATGTAATGTCGATGCCGGGGAGCACTTCTTGTTTTTGTAATTTCTTAGAGGTAGAGCAGGAGACCATGAAAAATATACTCAATGCCATAGTCAGCATCGACAGGAAAGTCAATGATATGAATTTTGCTTTCATAATGGGATGTCGGTAAAGTTGAGTTTAAACTTCTGAATTCATTGGCAAAATTAGTATTTTATATCCGATTTTATTGCACACTTTTGTGTGCAAATTGAGATTCGATCTTAGATATTCGGCTTCATGAGACACAAACTCAACTTTCGCTTGCGAAAGTCGAAGGTTATAAGGTTTATGAATACCCTTTATCAAACCCGAGGAGGGAGGCAAACCCAATCATGATCAGCATATATAGTAACCCGGAGACGATAAGGTAAAGTAAGAAAAATCCAATATGTTTTTTCAACGACTTAATCGTAAAGGCTTTATACATAGCCATCGAACAAATGAGAATGGAATAGGCTATCTCCAATCCGGAATATAAAGACTCCGAAAGCAGAGAAAGAGGACTAATGATGATTTCGAAAAGCAGGAATGTGGAGACCATATAAATCATAGCAGTGAAATACTCTGCAATATTATATTTCTTCGCTCCTACACTCCAATATACTATCGGGATTGCCAACAATGACGGGATGTAGATTGTCAGATTACGAACTACCATATTATTCATAATAAACGTGGTAACCATCAACAACATTCTATGTCTATGCGGAATGTCTTCAGTTCCGGCATCAGACACTGCGCCTTGTATTTCCCCTGGCATAATTCCGGAAACAAATGCACTTAGGAAACACACGACTATGAGCATCGAAATTGGGGGTACATATCTGACTCTCCGACACTGTATATAGTCTCGGATTACTTTCCATGGATGAATCAGCAGTTGCCATGCCGTATATAAGAACCCTTGATTGATACGGGAAAGCCCCGATAGTAATCCGATGAAGAAGGTCTTGTTTTCAAGTCTTTTCTCCTTGGTAGATTGTCCACAGTCAGGACAAAAGTTGGAAGTGCAGGAACATCCGCAGTTCTTGCACTTCACACCATTCTCTTTATTTCCTTGAAATTTTGGCATAATAATTTAATCTGTTTCGTAATATTTCAGCGTTTTATTCGGATTATCGATTCGGAGATTACCGGGCATAGTGTATTTTGGACACAGTTGTTGGTCCCATGTTCCCTGATGGCTTACCTCCATTCCGAGTAATAATTGGTCGTTTGGATACAAGCGTCAGTGATTGAATGTTAGCTATATTGGAGCTGAAGGCGCAAAGCCATTCGCTCAATCTGCTCCTGAAGTTTCCCTTGAAATTCTATGGGAAGGAAGGATGTTCTTATTACTTCTGCCCATTTAGGAAGAGCCTTTGAGAACTTGTTGAAAATATTTGAAATAGCTTTGTTGTCCATGCCACTGTCTCGCATCGCTTTTTCAAAGTCCTCACGTTTTATCTTTT
>CAYSMP010000165.1:0-8649 GCA_964432215.1 uncultured Sangeribacter sp. | reverse complement strand
GATTACGGAATTTTACAGAAACGTCGTATTGTTCAGAAACTACCTTCAGTATATCTTCCAATGATGTATCTTCAAATATCACTGGATTTGATTTGTCTTTATGATCATTTACTTTTGAAGCTACTGTGTCACAGCTGGCAACCATTTGATTGACATTGGTTGTTGAAAATTCAGTTTCCGGAGTCCTTGATTTTTTATCAGATATTGACATACTGACAGAGATTCCAACGGCGAGGACAGCCAATGAAGAGAAAATTATTAGGGCTACCGAAGCAGCTCTGGATAAAGATATGTTACGACCTTTTGTACCCTTATAAGCACCCGGCTCCAAAAGTGTCTCGACGTTCAGCCGCGCCCATTCTTCATCTATATATTCTTCTGAAATATGGTCATCTGAATTTAATACTGTTGATGTTTTGCACATAATCTGATATATTTCTTTCATTTCCGGATTGGAAAGCATTTCGGATACGTCTTCCGATGAATATTTTTCTTGATGCTCGATGAGGTCGAATATTTTGTCGTATCTATCCATTTTAGTTTATTTTATTACGGATTGTTTCTATTGCATGACGAATGTGACCATAAACAGCGACTTCGCTGATATTCATTCTTTTAGAAATATCTGAAAATTTAAGACCATCGACAAAACGAAGGTTCATCGCTTCGCGACAACGTGGCGGCAGTTCAGATTTGATAATATGATATATTTCGGAGAGGGTCTCTTCATCTGGCCATTCTTCGGTGTCATATTCATCTGCCTGTATATAGTACAGTGCTTTAAATCGATCTGTTACAGAAACGTTTCTAATGTAGTTTAAGCAGCGGTTTCTTACAGCACTCAACAGGTAACTTGAGGAAACATTATCTCCATTTTCAGCAGTAATCAAGGACACGAAGACATCATGCACAATGTCTCGCGCAAGATCTCCATCATGCAACAGCATCCTTGCCAATTGATGCAGTTGCCGATAGTTTTCCCTAAAGAGTAGTTCTATGTTGGTCTTATTCGTCATCAAATTCTTATATTTTTTCCCTTATTTATTTCCCCATCCATATATAAGACACGGTAAAGACCTTTTCCTAAACCCTCAAAATCAGATTTTTTACCTCAGAAGATAATATTTCTTTTATAAAATTTTTACACGAAGCAATTTCGTGTAATTTTAAAATCACTAAAAGCTACTTAATATCCGTCGTTTATTTTTGTGAGCTATTTATCACAATGGTGTAAAAAAATGCAAAAAATTTGGCAATGTAAGAAAATATATCTAAATTTGTAAAAAGTAAGTTAAAAATATCATCAAAAACACATTTCAAAATGATAAAACGACTTTTAGCTTCCATTATTTTGGTACTGACAATCGGTAGATTGCCTGCCATGGGAAATAACATTGACAACACTGACACTATAGGATCCTCAGATTCTATAAGTTTCAATTATGAATCTAAGAATTTGATAAGCAGAAATCTATTTGTAGAGTTTTTTGGACCTTCAATGGGGATCGGAATATGTTATGACCAAAGATTTAAGCCAAGTTCCGTTTTTGGATTCAGTGCAGGATTGGCATTCACTAATGGTTCATGGGATGATGATGGATGGTTTGGAGCATATGATGGAGGAAGACATACGGCCATAGAATTCAAAGGCATAACCCTGCCTTTAGAAGCGAATGCCATTATGGGAAAACGAGCCAGTAAGTTCGAACTTGGTATTGGAGCAACTCCATGTATTTTTGATAGATATGAAAGAAAATATCAAGGATGGCATCATGAAACTATCAGCGAGAAGAAAGGGATTAGGCTCAATATTTTTGGCACTATCAACATTGGCTATCGCCTTCAACGCAAGAGTGGCTTCTTTATGCGAGCAGGTCTGTCATTTCTTATCGGAGACATTAAATGCTCTCCAATTGACGGACTGCTATGTATTCCAAATCTCTCCTTTGGCTATACAATAAGATAATCCTAAATCACTTTACGCAAGCCCGTAGTCCTTTTACAACGGAACCGGTAAATCCGGCTTCTTCCATGGCATTCAACCCTCTAATTGTAAGACCTCCTGGGGTAGTGACTTTGTCAACTTCTTGCTCCGGATGCAAACCATTTTTCTCAATTAGCTTCGCAGCTCCACACATTGTGGCTGCCGCTGCACGAAGTGCCGTAGCAGGATATAGCCCCAGCTCCACTCCCCCTTCGGTCATTGCTCTTAACATTCTCATCATGAATGCCATTCCACATGAAGCAACCGCCATACCGGCATCAAGCATTCTCTCTTCAACAATTTCGGTCATTCCCATGGTGGAGAAAATATCAGCTATGACGTAGTCAAGATGTTCATCAGGAATCTCACGACTCACGAACGTCATTCCATAACCTACGCTGACAGCTGTATTTGGAATAGCTTTATATATTGAAACTCCTTGTCCTGCCATTGACCGCAATTCCGCTATATCTATACCGGCTGCCAAAGACACTAAAATAGGTTTTGAGATATACTCACCAGTATTCCATACAGGACACAACTCATTAATGACTTCCTTGACTTTCCATGGTTTAATACCCAATATTATAACATCTGCTCCATCAGCACATTCATAATTTGAAGTAGTCGTAGCAACCTCTGGATACTCATCCTTTATAGCCTCCAATTTACCCACGGACGGGTTTGACAATCTCACTTCATATCTATCGGAAGACTTTGCCAAACCTCTCGCTACTGCCCCACCCATGTTGCCGGCACCAATCACACTTACTTTAATTTTCATGTCTATTAATTTTTTTACAAAATTAATAATTCCCTTGCAAAACGCAAAATCTACAAAGTAAAAACGTCACTACTTGATTGACAACATATAGCCAAATCCTCGCTGGTTTATTATTGATATTGATTTATCATGGCGCAGGAGACGGCGTAGTTTGTGGATATAGCCATGGAGAGAGTTACGATTGCTCGGGTCATCACGCTCCCAAACAGCTATCATAAGCGTTGACGCATCTACAGTCTTGCCAATGTTTGATGCCAACAATTCAAGAATTTTTGTCTCAAAATGAGACAACTGAGTCTCATTGCCTTTATATACTATTGATTGTGTAGCTAAGTTGAAAATGTATTCTCCAATGGATAATACTATTTTACCCTGTTCATATATTGTATTTCTACGCAACAATGCCTTAATTCTGATAAAGAGTTCCCGAAGTTCAAATGGCTTTTTGATATAATCATTTGCTCCTATCTCAAAGCCTTCTTCCACATCCTCTACAGAGCTTTTTGCAGTAAGGAAAAGCAATGGAATATTTGGAGATATCTTCCGAATTTCACGAGCCATTGAGAAGCCATCCATTCTCGGCATCATGACATCTGCAACAATAATATCAAAATCTTCTGTGTTGAACTTAGCAAGTCCATCGATTCCATCAACAGCAGTCACAACCTCATATCCCTGTTCCTTCAGCGTGTTAGCAACAATTAGGGTTAAGTCTGACTCATCTTCTACGAATAGAATTTTACCGTTCATTATCTTTAAATTTTTTGGTATTTATGTTTTGGAAGCTTAACTTACAAATTATGAAGTAATAAGTTATATGTCAAATTTAATCTTAAATCCATTAGAATTTCCTCAGTCAAGTAATTTTAACTTTATACCCGTTATAACCTTCAACTTTCGCATGCGAAAACTGAGTTATGGAAAATACTGTGCCTTTTTCTTCTTTACTCTTTACTGAAATTTTCCATCCCATTCTATCCAAGATGCTCTTCACATAATAAAGACCGATGCCATAACCACGAACATCCTGACGGTTGCCATGTGGCACACGATAGAATTTATTAAAAATAAAAGGTATGGACTTTTCAGGTATACCGATCCCGTTATCAGCAACTGAAATCTCATTATCATGAAAAGTTATATCAATTATTACGCTGTCGCCAGAATATTTTATTGCATTATCAATAAGATTGTTAAAAACATTTGAAAGATGTTCTTTGTCAGCGACCACTAAAATACCTTCCTCTACATCTACATTTATGAGAATATCTTTATCTTTCCTCATCCTTTGCGCAGCTGCTATATCTTCGATTAGTGGAGCTAACAAAATGTTTTCTTGCTTTAACTTCATAGTCTTTCTTCGTTCCATACTTAGGGCCAGAATGTTTTCTACCAATTCCCTAAGACGAATAAGCTGCCGATTAGCAATTTTCAAATAAGTATCTTTTTTCGAAGGATCATTGTCTGCGTCATAATTGAGAAGGGCGTCGTTGGCAGAATATGCAATCGCAATCGGTGTCTTTAGTTCATGCGTCATGTTGCTTACGAAATCATCTTTCATTTCCTCGATTGTCTTCAATTTAGAGACGGTATGGAAAAGATACCAAAATGCAGCTGCAAAGGCGACCATCAGAAGGAATATTGTGATAATAACTCCCAACATCTGGGACAGGATATGACGGGTCAATGGGGTGACACTTGCCCGAAATATCCATTCGTTTTCAGGGTTAAAACAAAGACGGAATACATCAAAATCAGAATATTTGTCTACTACAGTTGAACTTGCCATAAGAACAGAATCTTTTACATCTACTATTTCTATAGCAGCAAAATCAGGAAAGATCCCACGGTCAGCAAGTCGGGCCTTGAAGATACTGTCTGTAATATTCAGATCGTAACCGTAATATCGATCCATCGCCTGATGCATTTGCTGGCTCATTTCTTTCATCATCTGGTTGGTGTAAGACTGATCTCTATACAATGGAGATTTATGCTGCGCGATATTGCCATCCTCTTTAACTGTACTGGTAACAAAATCACCATTCTCATCTATTATTCCTGAAACCCTACCATGTTGGGAATCATAGTTTGTGACAGTATCTTCATACTCAATTGGCTCTATCCCATTGGCTTGTGCTATTTTTCTGGCTCTTTCTGAACGCTCCCACATATCATCAATATCGGTATCGGCAAGAGCAGTCATCACCTCACGCTCAACATCATTCTTGATGGATGTGTAGAGTTGAAAAAGATAATAGACATTGCAGCATAAGATAGCTGCAATGATTGATATGAAGATTATGGAATTGATTTTGAATTTTTTCATATGCAAATTTATAAAAATTATTTCGTATTTTCTAACTGTGTATAGCAGATTTAAGACTAAATAAGGGAACGTTTAAGACTAAATAAGGCTTCTGATTATGCTAATGATAACGTATCGTAGTAAATTTGCAAAAAAGATAATTATGAAAAAGTCGATTGTTTTCCACATGATTCTTTCTGCCGCAGTAGCCTACGGCCAAAGTAAAGTTTCAGACAGCATTCAAATGCAGGAATTGAATGAAGTTATAGTCAAAGGTGAAAAACCGGAGATTACTGCAAAAGATGGTATTCTTTCTGTCGATCTTCCTGCTTTAGTAAAGGATAAACCCGTCACTAACATCCTTGAGGCATTGAGCTACCTACCCGGAGTAACTGACAACAACGGAATGATAGGTCTTAATGGCGCTACAAGCGTGACTATTATCCTTAATGGGGAATTGACCAACATGCCACTTCAGAATTTGTATCAATTGCTTTATTCCACTCCAATTGACAGATTGAAGAGTGTTGAGGTAATGTATGCAGCCCCTGCTAAATATCATGTGAGTGGTGCGGTATTGAATATTGTGCTCAAGTCACCTCGGGCAATCGACGGGCTTATGGGACAGTTACGGTCGTCGTATACCCAAAAGCATTATGGTTCCTACCTCGGAGGTTTGTCAGCAACCTATGCTTTCAAAGATTGGATCTTTGATGTCAACTGGTCATTATCAAAAGACAAGAATTGGAATCGGCAGGAAACCTATTCAAATCATCTTTTAAATGGTGAGCGCATCATGATAGAAGATGATATGCGTCAAATTGGCCAAGTCACGACTAACAATATATTTGCTTCAATTGTGTATAAAACGCTGAAACTTACATATAATGGCCAGTTTAATTCAGATTCCAACATTGAAAGTTTGGCAAAGGGCACATTTGGGCAATACAGTAATAAGTATTCATATTTGATTCAACCGGCATATAACAATATTGCCGTGAGATATACAGCACCGTTCGGGTTGACTGTGGGAGGAGATTTCACATCGTATCGAGAAAGTCGTTGTCAGGTGATGTCGAAGGAAGGTATTGAGATGCTTAATGCCAACAACAGGCAAGACATAGAAAAATATCATCTATACGCTGATCAGGAGCATCAATTGGGCGAATGGCAAATTAATTATGGGTTAGAATATCAGCATTCCAATGACCATAGTCTTCAAAACTATGTCTTTCCTCAGTTAAAAGGATTTGATGATGTCTTGAAGGAGGACGTAGCGGATGCGTATATTGGTGTGCAAGGATCGTTTGAATGGGGTCTCTCTTTCAATGCATCCGCTAAAACAGAGTATTTTCATAATGACTATCAGCATAATTGGAATTTTGTACCACAATTAGGTTTGACCTATTACAAGACACCCAAAAGTATTTTCCAACTAACTCTTACCTATCAACGAGTCTATCCTCAGTATTGGGAATTGCATGGCGCAACATCACATATTAACGATTATTCTACCATTCAGGGTAATCCTTTACTTTTGCCGTATCTTAATTATTCCGGACAAGTCAGCTATATTCTGAATCAGAAATATGCAGTCACCGTCTATCTGCTTTACGCTGACAAATACAGTGTGCAACTTCCTTATCAGCAGCCAGACGCACTGCAACTTCTTTTCCAGACAGTCAATCTTGACTATTCTCGAACTGCAGGACTGCAGTTTCAAGCTCCATTCGAGGTTGGATATGCCTTGAGTTCTATAGCTGTGGCTAATGTGATGCATAAACAGGAAAAAAGCTCAAAATTTCATGATATAAGCTTTGATAATAAAAGATGGTCGTTTTATGGCTCACTCAGCAATACGATAAGGTTTTCATCTACGTGTCCTATATCTTTATCATTAGATGTTTCTTATGTGATGGGACAGATTCAAGGACCAGGCAACTTTAATCCTTTGTGGAAAATAGATGCCGGGGCAAAATGGAAATTTGGAAAGAAACGTTGCTGCGAACTTGACTTAAAATGCAATGACCTCTTTAATACATGGAATCCAAAGCTGACAATCAAGACCGCAGGACAAGACTATCAATTGAAAGTCCATGATATGGCTCGCAACCTATCCTTATCATTCATCTGGCGATTCAACGGTTTCAAGCCCAAGGACACGGAAATTGATACATCCCGCTTCGGCACAGGAAAATAGAAAGTAATAACAAGCGAAGCTGCACAGAAAAGAATATTCTGAAACAGTTGCATGAGATTTTAATGAATGTTAATGGTAGCAAATAAAGCTTAAGAGAGTAGGTATTTTCCATGAAGTCTACGTCATAGGGGTGAATCAAAAAAATATAATCATGACAAAGAAAACATTATTTTCATTAGTCTTGGCAATAATGACATTGGTCATATTGCCTTCCTGCAGCGATGGAGAGTATTCTCCCATCTCAGCCACCACCGATGCGTGTCAAATAATAGTACAGTGTTTAGACAGAACTGGAGAAGATCTCTTAGCAAACAAAGAGTTTCTGGATGGAATCACAATTGAAGGGGATGCTTCTCATTCACGCATAAGGTATGATGTGATAAACTCCGGCGATAAGAAGGGGATTCTTTTCTATGCTGAACTTCCTGAACAAAAAGATTTGAAATGGACCAACGAGCATAGAGAAGCAAGTGGAATCACCAAAATGACAATAAAAATTAAGAAAAACAAGCTGCAGCTAAAGTGCCACATAAAGTATGTTGCAAATCGTCCCCCAGCCGCATCAGGGGGAAAGGCAACTTTAGAGGAGGTGCAATGTGAAAATAGATCTTTCAATCGTTCCGGAAATGCGGTAAACATTACACTGAAAATGGATAAAAATGGGAAATTATTATAAAAAAATTCAAGTTTTGGTTTAATAAATCAATATCAGCCGCGGTCTTTATAGAGGACGGACTTGCTTCGCTTGTCCGGGAGAAAGCAAAGATGAAGAGACAAAAAAACTAATACCGAAAACAGAGCAAAAAATATACATAGGTATATTTTTTACTCTGTTTAGAAAGTTTTTTGAAAATAATTGAAACATTCAATATTATTTTGTGTATATTTGCAAAATGAATTTTTTCAGAAATTTTTCACTACAATTTACATGAATAGATATAAAAACTACGGTATTGCCTTATTGCTTGCAGTTTCTTCTTTCTTATTGAAAGCGGAGAAAGTACAGGTTGGAAATCTTTTTTATGAAATTAATGATGAAACTCTGACCGCAGAAGTTACATATAATTTTGACAGCGATTATAATAACTACGTAGGTCTCCCGGCACATATTGATGTGCCGGCTTCAATCCAAGTCAAAAATGCGGAATATATTGTAACAGCTATTGGCTTCCAAGCTTTTGAAACGTGTGAAGGTCTAACTTCAATAAATCTTCCTAACACTCTGACCTCTATTGACAGCAGTGCTTTTGAAGATTGTGGACTAACATCCATAGTCATACCGGAAAATGTCAAAAAAATAGGCGTATATGCTTTTAGAGATTGCTTTTCTCTATCAGAGATAACACTTCCCAAAAATCTGGATGCGATTGGGAAAG
>CAYSMP010000164.1:0-8697 GCA_964432215.1 uncultured Sangeribacter sp. | reverse complement strand
TCCATTCGCTCATTTTTTCGCCGCGCCAGCAAACAACGGCATCGTCGTAGACCGAGCGGCCCGGGTCGGGGATAACCAACTCCGGGTCAACGCCCAGGACCTGGCCGAAGCCTTCGCAGGTGGGACACGCGCCAACCGGATTATTGAAGTTAAACATCATTTCCGACGGCTCGATGAAGGTTATGCCGTCGGCCTCGAAGCGGGTTGAAAAATCGATGCGGCGCATTTCGGGGTCCCACACCAGCAGCCACATTGCGCCGCGGCCCTCGAACAGGGCGGTTTCGGTGCTCTCGGCCAGGCGCGAAACCGAGTCGGGGGCCTGGTCGGCCGTGGTGCGGTCAATGAGCAGTCCGGCGTCGGTCAGGTCAGGCTCGTCGGGCGAGGTCAGCAGCATTTCAATGTCGATGAACTCGCCGCCGCGAACCAGACGCGTGTAGCCTCCCTTGAGCAACACTTCGAGGTGTTTGCGCGGATTGCGCCCTTCGGGAATGATGAGCGGCGCAACAACGGCCATGCGCGTTCCGGCGGGAATCCGGGCGGCCGCAGCCAGGATGTCGTTAACGGTATGTTTCTTCACCTCCCGGCCCGAAACGGGCGAGAACGTGTGGCCCACGCGCCCGAACAGCAGGCGCATGTAGTCGTAGATTTCAGTTGAGGTGCCAACGGTTGAGCGCGGATTGCGGGTGTTGACCTTCTGCTCAATGGCAATTGCCGGCGGCAAGCCGGTGATTTTGTCGGCCTCGGGCTTCTGGAGCTTGCCCATGAACTGGCGGGCATAGGCCGACAGACTCTCAACATAGCGGCGTCGGCCTTCGGCATAGAGGGTGTCGAAGGCCAGCGAGGATTTTCCGGAGCCGCTGAGGCCGGTAATAACAACGAGTTTATTGCGCGGAATGGTAACGTCGACGTTCTTGAGGTTGTTGACTCTGACTCCGCGCGCCTGAATGTCACTCATTCTTCAAATCTTCTTTCGAAAGCCGATGAAGCGTAACCACCGAACGGCCCGCGGCATCGAGCAGTTCGACTGTGGAGTCGTTTTTGCGTTTGGCGGTGGTGACCTCCTCCAGCGCAATGAGCAGCTGCGATTCGGTCTGAATGTCGGGGCAGGTCATGCGGGTAGTTACCAGATTGGTCAGCTGCAGGGCGGCGCTTACACGCGGATTGCGCGAAATGTCGCCCATCAGGCGGTTGCAACCGGCATTGCCGCTGACTGTGTTGGCATCGACGTCAAACACCAGCCGGGCCTGCTCAAGGTTAATGGGCTTGCCGTTTACGGCCTTGACCTGCCAGGCGCCGTTGAGGAAGTCAATGTCGCTCTTGCGCAGGGTCATAACGGTTTTCTGCGACGCGTCGACCAGGTTCAGCAGCGAAGTGCCGTCGGCCGCGTTGGCAACCGTAAAGCCGGCGGTCTGGCCGAGAGCCTGAGCTATCGGATAGGCTAAGGTGTCGGCCTCGCAGAGCTTGCGGGTCGAGGCCAGATTGCTGAGGCGGAGCGAATTGCCGCCGTCAACGCGATAGGAGCCGTTGATGATGTTGCAGCCGTCCATGCCGTAGAAGCGCGCCTCGGTGGGCACGAATTCAATGAAAGGCCACTCCTCGTCGTCGATTCCGTGGAGTTCGATCGAGCCGACCGACTTGATGTACCAGTGGCCGCCCAGCGACCGGTCGGCCACGCTCGACGTGGCCACCGGGTAGAGGGGGATGGCATCGCCCGTCTGAAACGTTTCCTGCTGATTCTTTTTAAACACCGAACAGGACGCGGCCGACAGGGCGAGGCCGGAAAGAATAAGGATTATTGAAGTTTTGTTCATAGCTTTGTCAGGGTTGAGGGTTCAGGATTACAACACGGTAGTTGCCCTGAGCGTTCATTTCCTTCACAAAGTTTTTCACCGATTCGGGGGTGATTGCATTAACTTCTTGAATAGCGTTGCTGAAATTATTGGAGCCGGTCAGGGTCCAGTTGTCGATATAGTTGGCCCATGCGTCGTTCTTGCGTTCGCGTTCGGTGTAGGACTTGATGAGATATTCCTTCACCTTTCCGAGCTCTTCGGGAGTGATTTCCTCGGCCATGGCGGCAAATTCCTTTTTAATGGCGTCGAGCACTTCCTGCTGCTTGTCGGGGTTCATGGGGAAGGAGGTGAGCAGTTCGGCATTGCGGCCGATTTCGGAGTCCAGGTCGCCATAGGCACCGATTGAGTAAACGGCGCCCATTTCCTCGCGGATGTTTTTCAGCAGACGGGCCGACAGAATCTGGCCGGCTACGGAAACGAGTTTGGCATTGACCGAGTTATAGGGCATGGTTGCGCTTTCAATGATTGCGCAATAGGTCTGCGGGGTTTCCATCGGGGTGGTGAAGTTTTCAACTGCCGAGCCTTCCTTTATCATATAGAGCGGGTTGGCTTTGTCGATAATCTTGCGGCCGGAGTTGGTCGAGGGAAGCGAGGCAATGTATTTTTCGCAGAGCTGGCGCAGAATGTCGGTGTCGAAATTGCCAACGAAGGTAAAGGCCCACTGCGAGGCGTCGGCCACACGCGAGCGAACGGTTTCTTCGATTCCGCGGGCAGTTGCAGCCTTGATGTCGGCAGCCGAGATATACTGGCGGTAGGGAGAGTTATACATTCCCTGATAGAGAACTTTGTTGAACACGTTGCGCGGGTCTTTTTCCTGATTTTCGAGCAGACCGTAGTAGAGCGACTGAGCAGCCTCAAACTCGGTTTCGGAGTAGCTGACTGAAGAGAAGTAGCCATAGAGGAGTTCCATCAGCGCGGGGAGGTCTTTGGGAGTGGCGCTGCCGCTGATCGAGGTCTGATAGAGGCCGAACGAGGGGGTCAGGCCAACTTTTTTGCCGGCCAGATATTTCTGCAGGTCGGTGCTGTTATAGGCGCCGATGCCAAAGAGCGAGCTCCAGATGTTTTGCAGGGAGAGCGCATTGGCGGGAGTGCAGGCCGGATAAACAGCGCTCAGACCGCCGGGAGCGCTGGCCGACATAATGATTTCGTCGGCCTTGAAGTCTGTTTTCTTCAGGTAAACGGTTGCACCGTTGCTCAGGGTCCAGACTTCGATGCCGGGCCAGGTGGGTTCGCTGTAGGTGGCAACTACGGAGCCGGCCGCGGGTTCAACGGGAATCAGGGGGTCCTGGCGAACGTTGTCGGTAAACACTTCGATGGTTTCGGCATCGACCGAGGCCATCATGCTGGCCAGGTCGTCCTTGGTGGGCATAAAGGCATCTTCGGGGAGCATGCAGAGAACAACGCGGTTGCCGTCGGTTACGAGCTGGTCAAACGTCTGGTTGATGATTTCCAGAGGCAGCATGTTGGCAATCTGCGTCATGGCATCATATTCCATTTCGATTCCGAGCATCGGGTCGCCGTCGATGAAGTGGCGGATAATCTCCTGGGTGTAAGCTCCGTTTTCAACCGTTTCGCGGTTATTATAGGCGCGTTCGAGTCCGGACAGATACTCGGCGCGGGCGCGGTCATATTCTGTTTGGGTGAAGCCGCCGCGTTTTGCGCGGAGCACTTCGCGATAAATCGAAACGAGTGTTTTGGCAATATCGCCGTCCTTGGCACCACCGATAACGGCAAACATGCTCTTGGTGTTGCTCATCATGTAGTCGCCGATAGTGGCCATGGCGAAGCCGAAGGGAGTGGAGGGGTCAGACATCATTTCGTCGAAGCGGGCGTTGAGCATCGCGTCGATCATGTGTTCGATATAGTCGGTTACGAGCTGAGCCTGGGTGTTGCGCATGTATTTGGGCATGGCGTCGTGTTTGAACATCAGGTAGACCAGGGCGTTGGTCTGCTCCTTGTCGGCGCCGAGGGCATAGATTGTTCCGGGGGTGTCGGGCACGTCGAATTCAAGGCGCATCGGGGCGTTGGCGGGCATTTCAATGTCGCCAAACATTTTTTTGATTACCTGCTCGGTGCGGGCAACGTCGATATCGCCAACAACAACTATGCCCTGCTGGTCGGGGCGATACCAGGCTTCGTAGTAGTCGCGCAGAGCCTGGTGGGGGAAGTTATCAACCACTTCCATGGTGCCGATCGGCAGGCGATGGGCATATTTCGAGCCGGGATAGATTTCGGGGAGCACCTTTTCGAGAATGCGCATCTGGCCGCCCTGGCCGGTGCGCCATTCTTCGTGGATAACGCCGCGCTCCTTGTCGATTTCCTCGGGGTCGAGCAGCAGCTCGTTGGCCCAGTCGTGGAGAATGAGCAGCACCGAGTCGGTAACTTCGGTGCGCGCGGTGGGCACGTTGGTGATTTTATAAACGGTTTCGTCGGTGCCGGTATAGGCATTCAGGTGAGAGCCGAATTTAACGCCGATGCTTTCCAGATAGCTGATCAGAGAGTTGCCGGGAAAGTTTTTGGTGCCGTTGAAACACATGTGTTCCAAAAAGTGAGCAAGGCCGCGCTGGTCATCCTCTTCGAGAATAGAGCCGACCTTCTGGGCGATATGGAAATCGGCCTGGCCTTTGGGATACTCGTTGTGGCGAATATAATATGTGAGGCCGTTAGGCAACACGCCGCTGACTACGGCGGAATCTACCGGGAGCTTGGGAAGCTCCTGGGCTTTGGCGGGAAAAATCAGCGCTGAAACAATAGCTAACGCGCCGAGAACAAACTTTTTCATTATGAGGATTTTGATTGGTTATGCTTTTTCATCGGCGGGCTCACTGTCGGCCTCACCGTTCTGTTCCGATTCTTTGACTTCCTTAAAGGGCGGAGGGGTTGCGTTTTCGGCCGCCGAGAGGATTTCCTCGGTGCGCGACGCCCACCGGCGTTTGCCAAAGATTTTTTCAACGTCTTCGGTAAAGATTACCTCGCGCGACACCAGGATGTCGGCCAGCTCGCCGTGGCCCCGGGCCTGCTCGGTCAGCAGCTCTTTTGCGCGGGCATATTGCTCGGCGATGATGCGGCTGACTTCGCGGTCAATTTGCTCGGCGCGGTTTTCGGAATAGGGCTTTGTGAAGCCATATTGCTGACCGGTTGAGTCATAGTAGGAAATGTTGGGCAGGTCGGAGCTCATGCCGTAGTAAACGACCATGGCGTAGGCCTGTTTGGTGACGCGTTCGAGGTCGTTGGCCGCGCCGGTCGAAATGTGGCCCAGGAAGAGCTCTTCGGCAGCGCGTCCGCCGAGGGTGGCGCAAATTTCGTCGAGCAGCGCCTGTTGCGGAACAATCTGGCGCTCCTCGGGCAGATACCATGCGGCGCCCAGTGCCTTGCCGCGCGGAACTATCGTTACCTTAATCAGCGGGTTGGCATATTGCAGGTGCCAGGAAACGGTGGCGTGGCCCGCTTCATGGATGGCAATGGCGCGTTTTTCCTCGTCGGTCAGGATTTTCGACCGCTTTTCGAGGCCGCCGATAATGCGGTCAACGGCGTCGATAAAGTCCTGGCGCTCTATGACTTTTTTGTTATGGCGCGCGGCGATTAGCGCGGCCTCGTTGCAAACGTTGGCAATGTCGGCACCGGAGAATCCCGGAGTCTGGCGCGCGAGCAGCTCAACGTCCAGGTCGGGCTCCACTTTTTTGTTGCGCAGGTGAACGTTGAAAATCGCAACGCGGTCGTTCAAATCGGGCAGGTCAACGTAGATCTGACGGTCAAAACGGCCGGCGCGGAGCAGAGCCTTGTCGAGAATGTCGGCGCGGTTGGTGGCTGCCAGAATTATAACGCCGCTGTTGGAGCCGAAACCGTCCATTTCGGTCAGCAGCTGATTCAGGGTGTTTTCGCGTTCGTCGTTGGAGCCCATGTTGGCGTTTTTGCCTCGGGCGCGGCCAACGGCGTCGATTTCGTCGATAAAGATAATGCAGGGGCTCTTTTCCTTGGCCTGCCGGAACAGGTCGCGCACACGGCTGGCGCCGACGCCAACAAACATTTCAACAAAATCCGAGCCGCTCATTGAAAAGAACGGAACGTTGGCTTCGCCGGCAACAGCCTTGGCCAGCATGGTCTTGCCGGTTCCGGGAGGGCCAACCAGTAGCGCACCCTTGGGAATTTTGCCGCCCAAGTCGGTGTAGCGCTTGGGATTCTTCAGGAACTCAACGATTTCCTCGATTTCGGTTTTGGCTTCGTTGAGGCCGGCAACGTCCTTGAAGGTTACTCGCTGGTCGTTATTCTTGTCGAACACCTTTGCCTTGCTCTTGCCAACGGAGAAAATGCCGTCGGCACCGCCTCCGCGGCCCATGCGCCGCATAATGAAAATCCAGGCGGCAATGAGCAGAACCATCGGGCCGAAGGTCCAGAGAAACGAACTATAATCCGAAGCGTCTTCGTAGCTGACGGTGCCCTGAAACACGCCCTGATTCCTCCAGGCGTCGATTTTCTTTTCAAACGACTGGGTGTCGCCATACTTGACGGCGACTTTGCCCTGGCCGCCGGGCACATTTTTGAGCTCCAGCGCGTTGAATTCGGCCTCAGTGGCGCTCTTGGAGAGCAGCGCTTCGGCTTCCTTTTTGTTTCGGAAAATTATGATTTTGTCAACTCCTCCGCTTTCAACAATCTTTTCGAACTCATCGATCGACTCCAGATTATGCACCGGAGTTGCCGAATGGTCGAAAAACCAGATGCTTGCAAGCGCGGCAAGTATTATCATATACATCCACCAGATGCTGAATTTGGGCATCTTGGGGGTCAGGGGATTCTTTTTCAGATCTGCCATTTCAGTTAGTCAAGGTCGGGGATTTCAGTGATTTTTCCGTCGCTCCAGAGCTCTTCGAGGTTGTAGCGCCGGCGTTCGTCGGGAGTAAAAATATGGACCAGGGCGGAACCATAGTCAAGAACAATCCACTGCGAGGCGCCATAGCCGTCGTAGTTATACGGCTTTATGCTGCCATGCTCAAGCAGATAGTCGCGCACGCAGTCGGCTATGGCGGCCACATGAGTGGCCGAGGTTCCCTCACACACGAAAAAGTCCATTGCCGGGCTCGATTCTATCGCCGAGAGGTCTATGTGGGTTATTTTGCGTCCTTTGCGCTCCTGGATGCCGGCCACTATCAGGTCGGCCAATGAGGTTTGGTTATTTTCGTTCATAATCGCTGCAAAAATACGGATTTTTTCGCAATTTACAATACACGCCCTCAAAATTCCGCCCAACCGGCCGACGAATTTTTTGATTTATAAATTTGCGCCGCCAAACTTTCTGCAAAATAATTTGTATACATTGTGTATATTTCGTATATTTGCACCATCAAAAAAACCACGACAATGGCAACAGCACTAAACATCAAACGCAAAAACATCGACCTGCCGGTCGACACCCTGCAAAAGCTATCGCTTATGGCAGTCGCTCAGGGCAAAAGCCTTAAAAATTTCATTGAAACAATTCTGATTTCAAAGGCTAACGCCATAACAGTTGAAGTCAGCGAGAACCCCTCTCCATCGGGCGATGCCTGGTTCAACGAACCGGAGAACATGGCCTCGGTCAAGCGCGGCATTGAGGATGTCAAAGCCGGAAAGTGCAGGGCATATTCTATGGATGAAATACGCAACCTATTAGGCGTATGACCTACGAACTCATCTTGTCTGACGAAGCGGCCAAACATCTAACCGAATGGCGAAAATCCGGCCAAAAGAACACTCTCAAAAAGATTCTCAACCTATTCGAGGAACTAAGGGAACACCCAACAACCGGCACCGGCCACGTTGAACAACTCAAAGGCGACCTGACCGGATATTGGAGCCGCAAAATAACTAAAGGAGACCGACTGATCTACTGCATTGAAGACGACAAGGTCTTTGTAACCGTAATCTCCCTAAAAGGCCACTACAACGACAAATAACTCACCCATTTTTCAAAACAATGGGGATTTCTGCAAATGTTCGCGAGAATCGCTTTTTCGTGTGAGGGAAAATGCGTAACTTTGCAGCCAAATAACCAACATTACGCAAACACTTATGAACGAACTGCCTACCAAATATTCGCCCGCCGAGGTTGAAGACCGGTTATACAGCTTCTGGATGGAACATGACCTTTTCCGTTCAACCCCCGATGCACGCCAGCCCTACACCATAGTTATCCCGCCGCCGAACGTTACCGGCGTGCTCCACATGGGCCATATGCTCAACAACACTATTCAGGATATTCTGGTGCGCCGCGCACGCATGGAGGGCTATAACGCCCTGTGGGTGCCCGGAACCGACCATGCTTCCATAGCAACCGAAACCAAGGTGATTGCCAAACTGGCCGAGCAGGGCATCAAAAAAACCGACCTGACCCGCGAGCAGTTTCTGGAACACGCCTGGGACTGGACCCGCACCCACGGCGGCATAATCCTGCAGCAGCTGCGCAAACTCGGCGCCAGCTGCGACTGGAGCCGCACGGCGTTCACCATGGACGAGCAGCGCTCAAAGTCGGTTATGAAGGTTTTTTGCGACCTTTATGACAAAGGGCTCATTTACCGCGGCCTGCGCATGGTCAACTGGGATCCCAAGAACCGCACGGCGATTTCCGACGACGAGGTTAACTACGTTGACGAACACTCGAAGCTCTACTATCTGCGCTACTACGTTGCCGGCGACCCCGAAGGACGCTATGCGGTCGTTGCAACAACGCGCCCCGAAACCATTATGGGCGACACGGCAATGTGTATCAACCCCAAAGACCCGAAAAACGAATGGCTCAAGGGCAAGCGCGTTATCGTTCCGCTGGTGGGCCGCGAAATTCCGGTTATCGAAGACCGCTACGTTGAAATCGAGT
>CAYSMP010000163.1:0-8703 GCA_964432215.1 uncultured Sangeribacter sp. | reverse complement strand
CGAACTGTACACCAACAATATTAAGGAGCTTTGGAGGGAACGTCAAAGGGCAACTTTAGAATACAAGAAGAAGAGAAATAAAGAAGCGGACCAGAAATTAGATTCCATAAACCGATTGATAGATCTTCAAGATATTGAATTTCTTAAGACCCGTCCTGTAGGAAAGATTTGGCTTGACAAAGCGAGTCAGATTGCTAAGAGGTCAGATTATTATAAAATCGATACCGAAGATTTGAAGTCAATGTATACAGCCCTTGATGATTCAATAAAAAACTCGCAGATAGGAAGGAGAATACACGGATATCTTTATCCTGGCTCTCCTATAGGAATAGGTGACAAGTTCCCCGATACTGAATTCTATGATCTTGATGGGAATGTGCATAATTTTTCAGAAGTTAAAGGAAAATGGTGTTTAGTCGATTTCTGGAGTTCAGCGTGTGCTCCTTGCGTATGGGCTCTTCCTGAACTTCGTGAACTTAAGGAGAAATACTCAGATAACTTTGAGGTTATCAGTCTGTCGATTGATTCGGATGAGTTATGGCGTCAGTCATCTGAAGAATTTCATTTGACTGGCAACAACTGGAATGAAGGAAAGGGAGACTACGGTATTTACAGAAGGTTGGGACTGACCGGTTTCCCCTATTTTTTGGTCATAACCCCTGATGGCACAATCAAGGACATATGGATAGGATTTTCTGAAGGCTCATTAAAACGGAGTGTAAGTTTTTATTTAAGACCAAAAGGCACAACAGAATATGCAGAATCGGACGGGCTTAGAAGTGTCCAGTTCCCTCAATATGAAACAAACAAGACCACCAGAATCCTCGACATCGACCGTATTGAGATTAGCAATGAAGGCACAAAAGTCTTTTTCGCATTCGTATATTCACCGAATAAGTGGATAAGAATTGCTCCGGATACTTATCTTTCAGATGACAATGGCACGCAATATAAAGTTCTCAGCACCGATGGGATTACATTGGGTGAACATTTATATCCTGATAAGGATGGAAACGGCTCCTTTTCAATAACATTTGAGCCGATTCCAAAAGATGTCAATTCTATTGATTTCCATGAGAGCTCATCCATTGATGGTTGGGCAATCGAAGGAATAGTAATAAGACCCTGAAAAGCATTCTTTTTGTGTGCAATGCTTCCGGATACATAACCAATACTACGCTTCCTAAATGTCTCTGCGAATTAAGACTATCTTAATCATTTACTTCAGGAATGATTTCATTTTTCGCATGTGCAGGAATCCAATATACCAATCTGTAATCAGACAGCCTTACAAGATGTTTCCGGATTACAATCAAAAATTGTTATCGAAGTTGATTTAAGTAGAGGAGAAGTAAGTGTGATTGACACAGGACCTGAATCCAACGCTCGGATATATCCCAATAGGTTTCCGCGATAAACTCTCTGACGGTTATCGCGGTAATTTCCCATATCAAAATTATCACCTGATTCAAGCGCCAACAACTCAGCAGGTCCCGAAATCCGGACAGTTACCTCATTGTCGGCAAGTTTCACTGGAATCCCATTTTCGTCAACTATATTTATATAGAGATGTGCCACATCGCCAGGATTCTCAAAAGAATCCCTATCGGAAGATACCGTTATGGCATATGGTCTTCCGGAAGTTGTGATGGTGTAGGAAGATTCTACTCCCCCATCATCTCCTATTCCTTCAGCCATAAGATTACCGGGAGCAAACGGTATGTCCCAATGTATAATTCCCGTGCTATCATCCATCTCCTTTGTGTCGCCAACAACCTTGCCATCAAGAAGCAAGCGTGCTTTAGGAGAATTTGTGTAGCATACAACCCTTATCACTTCACCGGGTTCATAATTCCAACTGTCCCATGCATCAATTGATAGCCAATTACCCCTACGAGGCTTCGGGTAGGTGCCAATATAAGTCACAGGAGAATCACTCCAAAGAGATGCCCTGAATCTCCCTCTTGGCTTAGGATTACCGGCAAAGTCAAGCAGGCCTGTATATAAACCTCTTGATGGCCATGCACCAGACTCTCCAAGATAGTCTATCCCAGTCCATATGAATTGGCCAAAAATGAAATCCTTATCTCTTACCGCTTTCCAGGCATCATAATCAGAGCGGTTTTCACTTCCGTATATCACGCGATCCGGATAGGTCTGATGATCAAGGTCATATCTATCTTCTGTATAATTATATCCTACAATATCCACGGCTTCGGGATAAGCTGTCTCATTAGACATCACTACTCCTGCAAGCGCACCGGTTGTAGGTCGCGACGTATCTATCTTCTTTACAACCTTAGTGAGTCTTTTTGCGATTTCTCCTATCCTCATGGCATCCGGAGCATCGGGATTATATCCTCCATACATTGGTTGGGAAATGGCAGAGTTGTTCCCATCAAGCACAGGGTGCGAGTAAGGATCATTCGGATAGTCAACTTCGTTGCCAATACTCCATAGGAAAACCGATGGATGATTTCGGTCGCGGCGCACCATGTCTGCCACATCTTGATCTATCCATTTCTCAAAGAAATCATAGCTTCCATCGTAGCCGGGCTCTCCCTTATTCCAACCCTTGATCCATTTACGTTTCGGAAACTCCCATTCGTCGCTCGCTTCATCCATGATCAGGAGTCCGATACGGTCAGCAATATCATATACCACCGGAGCTTGCGGATTGTGGCTCATTCGCAAAGCGTTAACTCCAAGTTGCTTGAGGTTTCTCAATCTACGTTCCCAAACCTCTTCCGGAACTACAGCTCCCAGAGCACCGGCATCGTGATGGATACAGACTCCCTTCACCTTCATGTTTTCTCCATTTAGGGAAAACCCTAAATCAGGATCAAAATTAAGAGTCCTAATACCAATCGGAATCTCAGTGGAATCAATCACCTTGCCATCCTTCAAAAGTTCTGTACGTAGGCTGTAAAGATATGGATGATCAAGACTCCAGAGTTTAGCATCCGGCACTTCCATTGTAAGACTGCAATTATTCGAAGTTTTCTTTGAAGCTTGAGCTACCGCCTTTCCGGCATCATCTATCAGAGAAGTTTTGACCGTCAATCCATTCACTGGTTTTTCTATCGTCACTCCTACTTTTACTTTAGCTTTTTTATCCTTCACAGATTCTGTCTCAAAACCAATCCCCCATTGAGCAATATGAGTAGCCGGAGCCGTCACCAAATAGACATCCCGATATATTCCGGAGCCGGTATAGTATCGTGAGTCAGCATATCGACTATGGTCGACACGTACAGATATGACATTGTCGCCATCCTTAAGATAAGGAGTTAGATCATACATAAAAGATGAGTAACCGTTTGGACGATGCCCAAGGTGATGGCCATTTACATATACATCACTTCGATTATATACTCCCTCAAAATAGATATAAGTTTTCTCGGAAGACTCATTTCCCGAATGATTGAAATGTTTGCGATACCAAGCAATACCGCCTGGGAGGTATCCTGTTCCGCTGGCAAGGTCAGGAGAATATGTCCCTTCAATACTCCAGTCGTGTGGCAAAGACAGTCGACGCCACGTTGAATCTGCGTATTCCGGTTGGAAGGATTCTTTTTCATCTCCAAGCTGGAACAACCAACCATCGTTAAAACTCTCCGGAGATCCGAAACTAACCTGTGCTTCTGCTCTAAGTGGCCACAGACACATTCCTAATCCAGCAACCAAGCTGCAAGATATCAAATAGGTATATAATCGATTTTCTATTTTCATATTATAATATATTTTCACCTCCCCTAATAACTTCCCATTTGTTTCGTAAAAGAAATACATTTAGGCAAATCTGATTCATAATGTGACACATAAATTAAAGTCGTCCCATTTTCCTCCACTAATTTGGAAATTATTTTTTTGATCCTTTTTTTATGATCCCCGTCAAGCCCATGCAGTGGCTCGTCAAGCACCATCAGTTCAGGTTGCTTCGCCAGAGCTCTGGCTAGCATGACAAGACGCTGCTCACCCGACGACAACTCTGAAAACTTCCTATTGTAAAGTTGGCTTATGTCTAATACTTTCATCCATCTGTCTGCTACTTCCTCTTCTTCCGGAGAAGATTTCCTATATCTATTAAGTGAATTTCTCATTCCTTGAATGATTATATCCTTCACAGAGTCGTTGGATTTGAAATACAACTGCATTTCCGGACAGACATACCCTATGGCATCCTTGATTTCCCAAATGCTTTCTCCTGAGCCTCGTTTACGATCAAACAAGGTTATATCATTAGCATATCCCTGTGGATTGTCAGCGCAAACCATACTTAAAAGTAGAGATTTGCCGGAGCCGTTCGGTCCTTTCAGCGCCCAGCACTCTCCATGACGAACTGTCCAATTGAAATTTTCAAAAATCGTTTTGTCGCCATATTTCGCATGACCATCCCGTATAGAGAAAACAATATCACAATCTTCATACATTCGAGATGTGGTTTTGGGAGGCAACGAAAGCTCTTGATCATTGCTGCTCTCGGTTACCTTCTTCAAAAAAAGAGATATTTCTTTTTTTTCACTGATTGGATAGCCTATTTTACAATCGTTCAATTCTATTACGGAATCCACGTAATCCGGTATATCTTCATGGTCACATAAAAGGAATACTACAGATACGCTACTCTCCCGCATGAGCGACATTGCCTCATCAAAATCTCTTCGTGACTCAGCATCAAGACCAATATACGGATTATCAAGTATCAAAAGATCAGGACTATCACAAAGCGCATTAATGATAAGAAGTTTTCTTAATTCTCCGCTTGAAAGATAGTTGATTTTCTTGTTTTCAATGTCTTTCAACCGAAATACTTCTGAATATTTAGCCCATACCGGAGATTCAAGTTTTTTATCGAAAATTTCCTTGACCGAGGGAACATAGTCATTTGCCGTGGCTTCCATCCTTTGCTGAAAGGATTGCACATTGATTCCCGTGAAAGAATGGATATCCGTAAATGTTAGCATCTTAATCCGAGAAATCCGGTCATTGAAACCAAGACGGTTGCCATAGGCATATCTCCCTTTAGCAATGACATTGCCTAAAGTAGACTTACCACTACCATTTTTTCCAATCACAACAGTTACACCTCGACATATCCCTCCTTTAGCAGAATTGTCAAGCACCACATTCCCATATCCCAACCTCTCGCTATCAAACGATACGATAAAATCCTTACTATCTATCATACAATAATTTAACTCAATTTTATAGGATTCTTTGGGTAAGCAATTTTATAAGTGCTTGCCTTCTTTCCTCCCATGTTTTATAATCATCTGAACGCAAATAGAGAGGAGTCCGGACATCTTCTGTGGTTATAATACACGGGCTGCATTCTCCTTTTGCAATGAGTACATCTGCAATAGCATCAGCCCCTCCCTCCTTAAACCAACTTTCCGAAGTTTCGCCAGCTGCAGGTACAAGCTTTACAACCGTAACTTTTTCTTCATCCTCGACACTTAGATTTGAAGGGATATAAGAAGCAGTTCCTTTATTAAGGTCATATCGAACCTTTCCATGTGGGATATCAGCTCCCATCGAAGCAAAATGATATTGATTCTCAGGATGCAGGCAAATACTTGGCTTGAAACCTTCTGCAGATGCTATATACATATTCTGTGGGTCTGCTACCGGAGTTCCATCCACAAGAAAATGATACATAAAAGTGTCATTAAATTTCGGCTTCATCTCTATTTCCCATATTCCATCACTATCTCGGCTCATGGCTAAAGGTTCAGAAAGATTATCCGCAACAAGCATTACATTTTCTGCATCTGGAGCTTTGAAACGGAACATGATTCCATCGGCCTTATATTCCGGAGAAACTATTGGGCGAGGAAACAGACGTGCCATGACACCGGGAGTAAATTGCGGTTCCTTTCCTGTCGCAGCTAAAGCCGGCTGACCGTTCTTCATCGCTTCTTCTGATGCCTCCGGACGGAAAAGAAATCTCAGAGTTTTGTCGAGGAAATACTTAGCGTTCATCCATGTATGTCCGAACTTATCATGTGTATATTCCTTGACAGAGCGAATTCCTTTATTATCAAGAAATTCCATATAGTCACGGGCATTCCCATATAGAAAATCATCTGTTCCTACCCCTAACCAAAACAGATGAATCTTATTGTTAGTATCATCAGCATTGTCATAGACATTGGGTAGATTTGTAGAAGTAAAAGAACTGTAACTACAAAGATAAGAGAATTTATCCAAATTTGTCAGGCCACATGCAAGCCCTTGATTACCCCCTCGTGAGAAACCACCGATTGCCCGATGATCGCTGTCATTTATTGTACGGTAATGCCTCTCAATATAGGGCAACAAATCCGATGCAATGTCTTTTCCAAAAACATCACCCATAGCCATCATATCCTGAGGAGGTGAAGGCAAAAGTTTAGTCGGGTTTCCATACGGAAGCACTACAATCATTTCCTCAGCATTCCCTTCTGCCAAAAGATTGTCAAGGATATAATTAACTCGACCTACTTTATAATAAACTTCCTCTGTGTCTGTAGTCCCACTTATGAGATAAAAGACTGGATATTTCTTTTCAGTATTTTGATAATAGGAAGGTGGAAGATATACCACAGCATTATTCGTTCCCTGAAGACTATTGGAGTAATAATGGATGTATTCTATGCAACCATGAGGTACATTCTTGATGTCATGAACCAAAGATCCTTCTTTAGTGTGTATTTCCAATAAGCTATTCTTAAACCCCTCGTTAGGAAAATACTGATTATTCTCTGGATCCATAACGCTTACACCGTCTACAATATAGCAATATGGATACATATCCGGAGCAACTGGTCCGAGTGTTACAGTCCAAACTCCGTCAGCACCCTTGGTCATCGGATTACGTCCGGCAAATTGTACATCGACCAGCACTTCTTTCGCATGATCATTCTTATAACGAAATGTTACTGTCCCATCCTCATTACACATCGTAGATTGTTGACCCCATCCAGTCAGCACACTACAGACACATATAGATAATAAACAACTCCTTTTCATATTGGTATTAGATTTCATATTTTTATCATAAAGGCCATAGATTCTACATGCCCACTTTTGTGACCACTCCTATCAGTATATATCACAAATTCTCTCAAAAACACATAATAGCAATAACTTTTAAGACTACAAATATACAAATTTTTATTTTTCCAAACAATTAAAAGCGCATTTTCGTAAAAAACCAAACAATTCATTCCCCCTCTTTCGTAATTATCCAAACAAATTCCCTGCGCTCCCAGCCCCCTCCTGCACCAATGAAAATCTATTTACAATTTTGAGCCAAGCAACCATTCAATGGCTGAAACTATCTTTATCACTACCCCATTCATATTTTCATTCCTGCTATCAGAGCAAGCTATTAATGTGAGTTTCTTACATCCGGTCTTTGCGGAAGCTTCAACCAATGATGCCAACTCCCTTGATAAAGTCTTAGGATTACTTATGTCATATGATACTTGTATTAGCTCAACTACCACTCCTCGATCAGTTACTACAAAATCTACCTCACGACTACGTGAAGTTGGTCTGTAATAAAACACATCGCGGTGATTTGAAGCACTCCTCCGCAGTAATTCAAGAAGTACTACATTCTCCAACCTCCATCCTAGGTTTTCTGTCGATAACATACCATGCCTATATGTTAGCATCCCAGTATCAACAACGTAAGCTTTACTATTTCTTAGCCTTTCTGTACTCTTATACGAATATTTATTCAATGGCACTACCAGGAATGCCTGAGATAAATATTCTAAGTAATTCCTGACTGTTTTATCCGTTCCTATTTTGAAGGTCTCTACCAATTCTGTCAAATTTACTATCTGACCTGCATTATTCATCAGATGATTGGCAAGCGTCTTCAGACCATTGCCATTACGTATCCGGAAGCGTTTCATTATATCTTTTGTAACAATAGCATCTATCAGGCTAGTTACATATCCGTGTTTATCCGAAACGCATCCTAATTCAGGAAATCCACCATTTACAAGGTATTCATCGAGAGTATTTTTTAGAGCTGCAATATTCTTCGTAGTAGGAATATCAGTGTCTAAACTCTTTACTTTACAATACTCTCTAAAAGAAAATGGATATAACCTAATCTCATTATATCTTCCAGTCAAATGTGTTGCCAATTCTGAGCTTAACAGCCTTGCATTAGATCCTGTTACAATTAATCTAAGTCCTTGGCGTAATAGACGATTGACAAAAAGATGCCAACCTTCTACATTCTGTATTTCGTCGAAAAAAATATGTTTTACATTGTTTCCATAGACTCGATATACTCCTTCAAGTACACTGTTCAAATCCTTCACATTTAAATCTACTAATCGGTCATCATCGAAATTCACATATCCATAGTTTATTCCTGCTTTTCGCAACGCCATATGGCATAATGTCGATTTTCCACTCCTTCTTACGCCTATTACGACCTGTGCCAATCTATCATCCAAGGATATTAAATCAGCTTCAGGTCTGTCCACAAATCCTTCCTCTATTAAAAAGGGAAGTTCCTCTCGTTGGTCAAGTATTATCTTATATATTTCGTTTGAATCCATAATATCTTAATAATTAATGCAAAGATAATACAAACTCCGATAAAATGCAAATTTCGCCTCTCCTAACTCCGATAAAATGCAAAATCCGCCTCTCCTAACTCCGATAAAATGCAAAATCCGCCTCTCCTAACTC
>CAYSMP010000162.1:0-8746 GCA_964432215.1 uncultured Sangeribacter sp. | reverse complement strand
CAAACGGAGATGCTCACCTCAAGAACTTCTCTCTCATATTGAATGGGCAGGATTACCGTTTAGCTCCGGCTTATGACCTTCTCAACACAAGCCTGCATGTAAACGGAGATGATTTTGGTCTTGACAGAGGGTTATCACCGGACATTGAAAAAAGCGATGTGTTTGATATAACCGGTCATCCATGCCGTCTGGATTTTGAAAGGTTCGGCAACAAGATTGGTTTGGTAAAAAGACGTATGGATAAAATTCTCAACAAGTACACGTCGCTGCCGGATGGAGTATTAAATCTCATAGCCCAAAGTTTTCTACCGGATAAAGCAAAACGTAACTATACCCGTATTGTCAACGAGCGAATAAACCGCTTCATCAGAGAATCTGAATAGCATAATTCCTTAGGTTTATTTTTGCCGATTGTGGGATTTTTATTAATTTTTAAACAGGAAACACGAATCTACTGGTACTGTCATGGACTAATTTTGGTTGACTGTATTAATTCTTTGGCCGTAGTGCTATGATTCTTCGGTACTGAACTTACAGATGGGGTCGCTTTGACGCGCACGGGGTGCGGTAACTACTTTGTCTGATAACTGAAAAAAATGATTTTGTCACCGGCGTAATTATTACCACGGTGACAAAATCAAAAATACTTCTAATCTATAATTTCGCTTGCTCATATATCTCGCTTAAGGCACAACATGAGCTCACAGTTGGCTGGAGGATTAAAGGTATGTGACGGTTTGGTCGAGGGGTTTACGGTTGAAGTGGTTTGGGAGGGGTTTGGCTCCATCGGCAGGGAAGCCAAGAGCAAGACAAGTGAGAATCTCTTCGTTTTCCGGCAAATTGAAAGCTTCTGCCATCTTGTCCGGATCAAAACAATTGACCCAACAGCTGTCAACCCCGACGCTTTTGGCGCAAAGCATCATATGGGTTGTGACGATTGATGCGTCTTCGATGCCGGAATCATATTTCTGTCCGGGATAAGTATAGGTGTTGTTCTTATCGAAGGCAACTATAAGCATGGTCGGTGCGCCGTAGCGACATGGTGTGTGCTGGTCTACTATGGCGAGACGGTCGGGTGACTGCACTACGTAGACATGCTGCTCCTGGAGGTTTTTGGCTGTAGGAGCCAAACGTCCGGCCTCAAGGATAGTGTTAAGTTGTTCTTCACTTATTTGACGTGAGTCAAATTTCTTACAGGAGTATCTGTTTTTGGCTAATTCTATGAAATCCATAATACTATCTCTTTAATTCATAATTTATAATGCATAATTGGTTGTCTCTGAAATTTATATTAAATCTCACGCAGAGGAGCAAAGGGCTCGCAAGGTAAAATATTTTCCTTTAAATCATAATTTTATGGCTTTTAAGAATCATGATGCGGTCTTTTAGAGGACGGACTTGCTTCGCTTGTCCGGGAGAAAGCAAAGGAGCAGAGAAAATTGGTTGTTGAGATTAGCAGCCTCTTCCGTCGAGGCTGCAGGAGGCACCTGCTGAATCCGGGTTGGGTTCAAGGCCGACATCTTTGGAGTAGAGAGTCACTGTACCATCTTCCAGGACATAGCATGGAATACCTATATCATCAACCTCCTTTGCTTCATCAAAAGCCGGATTTGTGTCGCGCAGTTTAAGAAATTCCTTTAGGTTTCTGACGTGTTTGCCAATGTCGATGACCTCAAAGTTTGGGTTCCCTTCAACCTGCCTTTCCACGTACTCGCAGTCAGGACAGGTCTGCATAACATACATTTTTATCATATCATTAATTTTTGCGAGTGACTTATGTGCACAAAATAAATGTGAATTCATGCTGTATTCGGAAAAAAAATGACTTATCCAAAATTGAAATGCACAAATCCTACTATAAGTGTCAGATGCAAAGTTATAAAAAAAATTTGATATGGACAAGTGGGGTTTGAGTCATAAGTCTTAAGTCTTAAGTCTTGAGTCTTGAGTCTTAAGTCTTGAGTCTTGAGTCTTAAGTCTTCAGTGTTTAGTCTTAAGTCTTCAGTCTTGAGATTTGGGTATTCGGAGGGAAGGAAACTGGGGGGTGGTGACAACGAAAACTTCTTTTATTTTGTTTTTTCTTTATAGAACACATCGATATGAGTACACTAATAACAAATTTGATATGGATGGATTGATAATCGGTTTGGCTCTCCCGTTCATCGGGACAGCTTTAGGAGCGGCTTGTGTGCTCTTTATGAAGGAGCGGATTCCGACTCTGCTTCAGAAGGGGCTTACGGGGTTTGCGGCGGGAGTGATGGTGGCTGCTTCGATATGGTCGCTTCTTATCCCTTCGATGGAAATGACAGGAAAGGAAGGTATTATGAGCGTGGTGCCTGATGTAGTGGGTTTTGCGCTCGGAATAGTTTTTTTGCTACTCCTTGACGTTACTGTGCCTCATCAGCACATAGATGAGAAGGAAAGCGAGGGACCAAAGAGCAATATGTCGAGGACCGGTAAACTTGTCTTTGCTGTGACGCTACACAATATTCCGGAAGGAATGGCAATAGGGGTTGCACTGGCGGCAGCCTTAGGTCACAATGCCTATCTTTCAATGGCGGGGGCTTTGACACTATCCCTGGGCATCGCTATACAGAATTTTCCTGAGGGTGCTATAGTGTCTATGCCGTTGAGAGCGATAGGCAACAGTCGCAGGAAGGCTTTTGGGATGGGTGTTCTCAGCGGAGCCGTCGAACCTGTCGCGGCTGTCATCACTATGCTCTTGGCATCGTTCGTTGTGCCGGCACTCCCCTATCTGCTGGCGTTTGCTGCTGGAGCGATGATGTATGTGGTGGTTGAGGAGCTAATACCTGAGACACAGGAAGGGAGACATTCCAATTGGGGAACAGTCGGATTTGCTGTCGGGTTCCTGCTTATGATGGTGCTTGACGTTGTGTTAGGCTAACTTCGCTTGGCCGGGAGAGAGCAAAGAGGCTGAGAAAAACGATTGTTAATCTCACGCAGAGGGGCTAAGAAAAGCAAAAACTGAGAGTTGAGTATTAATATTTTATGTTTGGTCAATAAAAAAATAATAAGAGATTATGGATATATTTGAAAAAGAGTGGGGTAAGATGCTCAATGGAGAGATTTACGATGCGGTGAATCCGGAATTTATCCGTCGGCTTGAAGTGACGAGAGAAAAGATTTGGGAGTTTAATAGTATGCATCCCTCTAAAAAGGAGGAACGCATAGCACTGTTCCGAAGCATTGTAGGAGATTGCGGCGAGACCTTCCATATCAACCGCCCATTCAGGTGCGACTATGGATGCAATATACATATCGGCAACAATTTCTTTGCCAACTTTAATCTCACAATTCTTGACGAGGCTCCTGTGACTTTCGGCGATAATGTGTTTATCGGCCCTAATGTCAGTATTTACACAGCGTGTCATCCTTTGGAGTCGGAAGCAAGGAATACCGGAGTAGAATGGGCTGAGCCAGTCACTATCGGAAATAGCGTATGGATTGGAGGGAGTGTCACGATCTTGCCGGGGGTAACAATTGGCGATAACTGTGTGATTGGAGCAGGAAGTGTGGTGACAAAAGATGTAGAAGCCAATACCGTAGTTGCCGGCAATCCAGCAAGAGTCATCAAACGCTTGCCTCGGCCGACAAATGAGACTGAAGACCCAATACAATTAGGGCTCGACAGCTGTGGCGATTAATAATGACGTTATTAAAATGAAGTTATTTAAAGGTTTCTACCAACTGCAACTCTACACCAGCCGGGACTGTCTCGCGAGGGGCTAAGGGAGAGTATATAACGTTTTCAGCACTGTTCTTTCCATCCACATTAACTGCATGGGTAACCAACCAGTTGAGTTGTGAGTATTGTGCTTGAAGACTCTTCAGATATGCATTGACCACCTTTTCGCACTGATTGACAATTTTGTTAGCTTTCTTGAGTTCCCTCCCATACTTGATTGCTTCCAGACCTAAAGATGGGACTTCAAGAGCTGCCTGCACTTGCTCCACACGAAGCTCTTTGGCAAGAGTCTTGATTTGATTGTGAGTTTCAATGTCGTTTTGAAGATCAGATGCGAGCCTTTTTATGCTGACATTACGTGGCTGGAAGTTGGCACCCAGGGCCCGAGCCACACCCTTGGCATCTCTAACGGCATTAACACCGCCATTGTCGACCACGATAGAAGCCTTCACTACTTTGCCAGATGATGAACGGAGATAATAAGTGTGCAACTCATGACATGGATATCGCTCATGATTGCGAACGCTTGCCATCGTTTTGTTGTAGAGTTGTTTCACACCGGCAAAATATTTGTTGAGTTTGCTTGAAGCTGAGTAATCCGGAGCCGTCCATGTATCAGGACTCTTAACATTATCCCACTCCAAAATCTTCACCTGCGCGTGTGACTTAACGCTCGTAGCAGGGCGGATAAGTTCGCTCTTAGTCTTCGAAAGAGTGGCGTCATAGATCAGATAAGTACCAGAACCATTGTCGCAGGGCATGAAAAACATAAGCTGTTGGCATCCATTGATAGGCACTGTAAAAGTCTGGGGACCATCTTTCTCATTAATCATCAATTCGGCGGCAACATTGCCGTCGGCTCCGATAAGAAGCCTGTTCTGCCGGTCGGTATATTTTCCATCGGAAAGAACACCTGCATCAGAAGGACGTATGCACTCCACTGTGAATTTGACTGTCTGGTAGTCGCCATGGGTATTGAATGCAGCAAAAGAAGCATCTTCAGCTTCGCCCCCAGCGGCAAGAAGCAAAAGACCGGCCATACCGGCGAGTGTGGAACCTACCACGGCACCACCTACAACACCACCAGCTACAAATGAAGCACCGACAGCAGTGGCCCCCACAGCGCCGGCAATGCCACCATCCGGTGTGTCACTTAAGACACCATGCTCAACGGAAAACCGCACACCGGTCTTGAGAGTGAAACCATTGTTAATCCGACGTCCATCGCGAGAAGTAAAGAATTTGCTTATGTCAGAGCCATCGTAAGCCAGGGCATTCTTTGTGCCTTGAAGCGCATACACATAATGCAGATACGGCTTGGAGTATTGCAGCAAGGACACATTGTCGGGAGCCTTGGGAGCATTGTGCGAAAACAGAGAATTGTCTTTAATATTCCCTCGATAAAGAACAATGTCAGCGACTCCAAGATTGCCGCCACCTTTCCGATTGTCGAACGTCAGTTTACGGCATTTGTCGAGCTTTACCCAATGCTTCTGCGGCATACCGGTAACAGTAATTGGCACGGTATAGAGCAACTTGTCGTCGGCATATACATTTATCTCGCTATCTTTCATCGGACCATCAACAAAACCGGTGACAAAAGTCATATAGTCAAATTCTCCACCAAGGTCAAACGAGGCGGAAGAGAATATATGATCGTGGAAAAAGTTGGAACCGGAAGCGAAAATCATGCCCTCGCTATATTTCACACCACCCATATCGAAGCCCACATAATCGCTTACGCCAGTGAAAAGCATTTGGTCGCGGTTAAGACCACCAAGCACAGCAAAGGGTTCGATACTGCTCATAAGAGGAGTTACGTCGGGCAACGTTTTAAGTTTTGACGAGGCTGCTACAGAAGAAGAGCCGACGGCAGGTCCCTGACCTTTTGGCCAAGCTGTAATGTCGGCAAAACCGGCACTGAGATTCCATTTGTTTTGGGAAGAGTGGAACGAAAGGCGATCTACCCCAGCAACGTCGAGCACCACCTGCTCAGCCATATCAAGCTGGGAGAGGTCTTTTTGATAAATAGTGCGTCCATCGGCCTGGATAGTCAGGTAGCCCTGTCCCTGCTCAGCATTGACATTATTGTCAAGAGCACCTACGATGAAACTCAGTTTATCATACTGGCCTTTAAGATTAAACATAGCCGATCCGAAATCTCCACCTATCAACTGCATACGCATATTCAGGACAAGACCATTGGTATACTCCTTACCATTGATCTTAAATGACTTTATCTCATCATTAGGAGACACAAGCACGACATTTTTCCGGTCATAATAATAAGGATGACGGTCCTTTACAAGCACGAACTTTGAGGTGGCAGGAGTACGATCATAATCGGGTTTTATTACCTTTTGACCTTGAGTCCAAAGCTGAGGCTTACCCACACCTATATACCCATCGCCAGCTATAATATCGAATGTCACTTCCTTCGCTCCGGTTACATCCAACTCAAAAGGTCGGGAAATATCATAGTCTTGAAACTTCTCATCAAGAAGCTTACGGCCATCAGCACGGACTGTCACGATAGTAGGACTATCTGAAATATGCTGAGAATCAGCCATCGGACCCATCATAAAAGTCAACTTTGAATACTTTCCACCAAGTGGAAAACTTACTTTTCCAACCTTTTCAGGTGTAAAAAGATATTGTGTAGGTTGGCCTAAAGCAAAACCGGATGTCACAGCAAGACCACCCATCATAATTTGCTTTTGGCCTGCTTTGACAGGAGTATAAGCGATAGCATTCTGCGTTGGCAACGAAGTAAGAAGAGTCTGCGCTTCAATCGATTTAGAGCAAATTAAAAAAGACAGAACTATAAATGATGTCAGAAATTTTTTCATAATGTCAAGTGTCAATATAGTGAAAGTCGAGTAGTTTTTTTGCAAAAATACACTTTTTTAAGCGAATAAACAAGAGTTGATACATTTTTCTACAAAAAAAGATATAACGATGAGCTATGAGAAGATGTCTCACTTAAATTTTGCACTGTTTATTCCTTATACCTTCTTGCAAAAGTGGGGAATATTCATTAATTTTGTAGATGTAATTATTTTTCTACAAAACATATGAAAATAAAAAGTATCGGACTTATCGGAGCTGCGGCCGCATTGATATTCATGTCGGCGTCGTGCGCTCATGAAAATGATAACTCTGCTGACAATGCATCGGCAGGCAACAACAATGCAGTAATCGAGACTATAATGAGCCGCAGAAGTATACGTGCATATGAAGATCGTGCAGTACCTCGCGACACAATGGAACTGATTACTGAATGCGGAATCAATGCTCCCAACGGCATGAACAAACAGGAATGGGAGATCAGGGTGGTCGATAATCCTGAATTCATCAATGGAGTCACAGAACTCTATGTAAAGGAAAATCCCTACTATGCAAAAGATCCCGGATTCAAGAACATGTTTCGCAATGCACCGACAGTCGTATTTATCGGTGCACCAGAAGGTACATACTCCGGAGTAAACTGCGGCCTGCTTGGGGAGAATATGATTCTTGCCGCTTGGTCGATGGGTATAGGCTCATGCTGCTTGGGAGGACCCGTAAGATTCATCAACTCCGAAGCAGGATCTGAATATCTGAAACAGCTGAAATTTTCAGAAGGATATTCATTGATATATGCCATAGGTTTTGGATTCCCAGCAGAAGAACCGGAAGCAAAACCAAGAGACAAAGGGAAAATAATGTTTATAGACTGAGCAACTAAATGACCGACACGATGACACCTGAGCAGCGGCATCGCTGTATGTCGGCTATCAAGGGGAAAGATACCAAGCCTGAAATGATAGTGCGAAAGTATCTTTTCTCGCGTGGCCTACGCTACAGGGTCAACGACAAGAAACTTCCAGGTTCTCCAGATATAGTGCTCAAAAAATATGGAGTTGTTATTTTCATCGATGGATGCTTCTGGCATGGGCATAAGGGATGCAAATATTATCATCTGCCGTCGACTAACGTTGATTTTTGGAAAGCAAAAATCTCTCGAAATATAGCGCGCGACTACGTCAACAATGTTGATCTTGAACTTGCCGGATGGAGAGTCATCCGTATTTGGGAATGCGATATAAAAACGAAAGTAAAACGGGAAGAAACACTTCAACGCCTATATTCACAAATCACTTCGGTGGAGCATATCACAAAGCCTAAGAAAATAAAACAGCATAAGACTTATGGCTATGATGATTATCCAGACGATTTCAATGTGGCGGCAGAACCGGAATGTGAGTGAAATCTCACGCAGAGAGGCAAAGGGCTCGCAAGGTGGAAGATTATATTCCTGATTTTTCGATTCTCTATACACACTCGTATCGAGACGCGGTCAGTTTAGAGGACGGACTTGCTTCGCTTGTCCGGGAGAAAGCAAAGAGGCTGAGAAAATGGTTGTGAAATCTCACGCAAAGAAGCAGAGGCAAAAAACTAAAAACGAAAGTTGAAAAATAGGATGTCAAAGAGTAAATTAAAGAAAGAGCTGGCGGGGATGACGCAAGATCAAATTGCGGATCTCATGATGCAGGTGTATGAGGCAAGCAAGGAGGCCAAAGCTTGGCTCGACTTCTATCTTACCCCAGACATCGAAGCGCTTAGCGAGAAATACAGGAAGCAGATACACCTTAAATGCTACGGACGAAGTGGCAAAGCAAGGCGTCCGAAAATGCGTGATTGCAATCAGTTGATCAAGACATTCAGCCTCATCGTGCAGGATGCGACTCCTATCAGCGATCTGATGCTCTATTTCATGGAGGAAATAACAAGAGTTGCGTCGGCAAAGGGGAGATACAGTGAAAGCTATTTCCGTACCCTTACCGGTCAATTCAAGAAGACATTGGAATATTTGGAATCCAATGGCTTGCTTGAATACAATCTTCCTCGTATCAGGAAGATAATCGGATTGGCAGAGAGTGTCAGCCGTTATCTTGCTAATGAATATGAGGATGTTGTTTCTGAATTACGATGTAAGTTTATGGGGTTATAGGGTTATGGGTTTATGGGTTTATGGGGTTATAGGGTTAGGGGGTTATA
>CAYSMP010000161.1:0-8750 GCA_964432215.1 uncultured Sangeribacter sp. | reverse complement strand
CCAAGACCCAACAATGATAACACTGATAATAATACTTGTGATGCTGGCCGTGGTGCTGGCCATCGCGCTGGCGGTTTCGCTCAAGGACGGGACCGCCTACGAGGACGACCGTGGCTTCCGCGACAAGGACGGCGACCACGTCTACTACGACAAGTCGATAATAGAGAAGAAACGTTTCAGCAAGCTGCACCCGAAGGAGGCCGCGCGCACCTTCGCGCGCCTTTTCCGTCGCAAATAAAATACAACATATATTCTAAATGCATCCAGCTTGATCATTCACTTTCAACGGTGGCGCACAAGAAACGAACAACTTAAATTAATCAGCGTATCAATTCTAAGAATTGATACGCTGATTAATTTTATGCTCCTTTCCCTCCATTATCTGTGAAAGCATCTACAATTCACTAAATACCTTTCAGTCGGCCCATAACCGACTGGCTTGCTTTAATTTGAGAAGTGTTAAACAGTGACACATGTGAAATAAGTAGCGTACGGACAGGTATGGACCATTCGGGTACCAAAAGACAAGGATAGTATTTCTTGTAGTTTCCTAAAGAAACATTTGGATATGTCGGAATTTATAATTAATTTTGCGACACACCAAAATAAGAATCAGGCTGGCTCTACCCTTGTGGTTACGTCCACATCTGATCATAGACATTAAGGTACGGACATGAAGATCAAAGAGCTTACATTGGAAAACTTCCGATGTTTCAAGGAGGCGAAATTTGAATTTGCCGACCAGACAACAGTGTTTATCGGCAAGAATGGCACAGGTAAGTCATCACTTATTAAAGGACTTACTAATGCCCTTAACTTTATCTTCGAAAAGAATACAATATCCTGGGGATTTTCTTCGTTGGCCAATGGTCTTTTAGATATGCGAAATGTGTATATCGACTTACATGATATTCATCACAACGGTGAAATAGCTGATTTCGTCAATTTAAAATGTTTGGCTTTCTTGAATAGGGCTGAAGAAACTGATATTACCAATAATCAACAGATTCCGTTGTCGATCAGGTGGGATATTAAGAGAAATGCTTACGATTACGCTCGTATTCAAAAAAGCCTATACAAGGAGGCATATATAAGATTTCGTGAAAACATTAAAGAAACAGACAACTATCCTCTTCTGGTTTATTATTCTGACAGGTATCCCCATATAAATACCCGTATTAGCGAGAGAGTACGCTTGATGTTGAAGAAAAACTATGCCCTACCACGTAATTGGGGATATTTCCATTGGGATGATTTTTCTTCATGTACAGAAATCTGGCAAAAACGATTTATAAAGATCTACAATGAGACACTCATCCTTCAGCGTAACATAAATGAATCAACAACCAATAGCAATGCGAGCCAGATATGGTCTGAGCAAATGAACGGGCTTATGCACGAAATAGACTTCGTCACTGAGTTCCTTAAGAAGTTTTCCTCAAATGAAATAAAAGGATTATCAGATAAGGAAGGCCATTTCAAAATTACCTCAGTTGGTATTGACGGTGTGGATGATTATTATCTGAAATTGTATTTTGCCGATGGCATTCAGCGTAGGTGGGACGAACTCCCGGCCGGACTGGAGCGACTTTTCTCTATTGTTTTCGACATCGCTTACAGAAGTTATGTGCTCAACAGAGGACGTCATGAGCCACAGGGAATTGTGCTTATAGATGAAGTGGATCTGCATCTGCACCCCTCCCTACAGCAGGATGTGCTGCTGCGGTTGCAGTTTACTTTTCCAAAGATTCAGTTCATCATAACGACACATTCTCCTTTGGTGATCACAAACCTTCGCCAAGATGAGGCCAACAAAGTAATACAAATGAAGCGTGAAGGGGAAAAATATTCACATGATTACACTGGAAATCTCTATATACATGACTATCTGTATACGCTTTACGAGGTGATGGATACTGAGCCTCGTGCATTCGTGCTTAAGATTTTGGATGACAGATATATCCGCTTCCGCCATCGTGGAAAGAATGATAAGGCGGAAGAAGTATTGGCCGAGTTGAGAAAGCTGATTGGGGAAAGGGATTTCGAGACATATCGTGCAAATCTAGATGCAGAGGTCGCTGAGGGATGAAGTATATCGATAAAATAAACTCTACTTTTCGGTCAGAGGGACTCGAAAAGAATCGTGAGATTCTTAAAGATCAATGGAATGAGGACGAAAGTCGGTATTTTAATTTGACATATCGGGACATCCAATCGAAGACCTCTCTTTATAAACCAATTTGGGCAGAACAAGATGGTCTGTGCTGCTATTGTATGCGGCGACTTAGACTTGAAATACCTTCCAATTTCACTCTTGAACATATTGTTCCCAATAAGATTACCGCGGCTAAATGGAATGAAGATAGAGTAAAATACGAACGATATCCCAATCTACAGCCTCAGAATATTACAGTTTGTCCGAAAGATGCACACCTTGACAAAACGGTTGCTTTCGGTATGCCTCCATTCCCACATTTCATAGCATATGACAATCTTGTTGGCTCGTGCGATGGCAGGACTTTGACCAAGGAGGGCAAAGAAATAGGGCAACAATGCTGCAATAACTACCGTGGAAACAGATATATAGAGCCGCTTTATCTTCGTCCGAATGTGGCTGACGAGATTGATTACGATAATCAGGGACGAGTGATATGCGCAGAGGAGTTTGTGGCATCATTGGACAAAAACGGCGTAAACATAATGAGTCCGTTTCTTAACAACGTACGCCGTTTCTGGCGCATGATTGAGGAATCGGAGTATAGCGTAGAGGATGTCATGAACGCTAAGGTGAATACGGATCTGCGACAGAATATCATAGATGACCTTTTCGTAGCAGATACCAGTGAAATGCACCTCATTGAGGGGTATGCGTGGGACCGATATGCTGAGTTCGATTGGTTTTACGAATTCTATCATGCAAAAAGGATGATAAAGGACTGATATTCCTAAATCCATGATTCATGGGTAACAATCCGATTGCATTATTTGGTGCATTTCCAGGCTTAAGCTAATTTGGCACGCTCCGCATGCGTCTCCACGTATCCTTCCTCTAACTTTTTCAAAGACTCTCCCCAATAAAATCTTATACTTCCATCTGTATTTATTTTCATTTCCCTTCCACTCTTCAACACCACAACACTTATACTTCCAATTTAACTTTCGACTTTCGTAATCGAAAGTCGAATTAAATAAATTTGCGGGATTGGAAAGAGTTTTGTAATTTTGCAAATAAATCTTAAATATGGCAGGCTCAGTGTTGGTAAAGGTGCTGAAAACAGCTGGCTGGACTCTCGTGACCCTTGTGGTGGTCTTGAGCGCCCTCCTAATCTGCGCTGTGAAGTTTGTAGATTCCAACTACCTCGCCCCAATGGTAGAGCGGATGGCCAAAGACTATGTGGACGGTGATCTGAAAATCGGCAACCTCCGGTTAGCTTTCAATCCGCATTTTCCTATATTAGGAATAGAACTCGACAGCCTGACTGTAATCTCGCATGCTTTTGATTCACTCTCTGTTGCACAGCGAGGACTCCTACCAAATTATGCCGATTCACTCCTCGTGCTCGACCATTTGAGCGGAGCTATCGATATTAAACGTCTACTGATAAATAATGAGCTCTCACTACATGATGTGGATCTCCGCAGGCTGAGCGTGAATCTTGTGATCGCACATAATGGGCGCCCAAATTACGATATCCTCGCCCTTCCTACCGACAGCACTGACTCATCATCTTCCAAGGGAAAGGTGCCTGGATTCCGCATCAACCGTTTTTCTCTCTCCCAACCCAAAGAGATCCGCTTCTACAATGCAGCTGACACCACATCCGCCTCAGTACTCCTGCTGACCGATGCCGCCGTAGACGGTGAAAAGCAACCGACCTACAGGCTCAAGATCAACGGCAATGTCACATCTCCGAAGGCGACCCTTATAACCAATCTCGATGAGATAAGTTTTGGACTCAATGGTAAGGTGTATTGGAATCCATCAGATCCGGGACTGGTAGCTATGGACGAGATGGAACTACAAGGTGCCTTCATCAAGGCCGTAGTCTCCGGAGAGATCGATCTTACGGAGAGTCCAATAGTCCGCAAAGCCAAGTTGGAGCTTGCTCCGTTGGCAATTGCAGACCTGCTTACGCTGTTGCCTGATTCAATCCGACAGGAGCACCACCTATATACTCCCTATTTCTCCACTGACATGGCAATCGAGGGACGGCTGGAGCTAACCTCCCCGATGAACTTAGCTACCGATACCCTCCCCTCCGCCAAGATTAAGGTCGCTATATCACCATCAGCGTTAAACTATGGAAATGCCCATCTAAAAGATATATCTCTTGAAGCGCTGGTCAATACCGAAACGAATCTGCCGGACCGCACTACGGTAGATCTCAACTATTTCACTGTAGCAGGTCCCGGTACGGAGCTGAAGGCATCAGGCTCCATTGTCACCCCCATCTCCGACCCGGCATTCGATGCTGACGTGCATGGAAAAGTAGACTTCCGCGATCTTCCCCCTATCCTACTGGAAAAGATACCCGGATATCTCGCCGGTGTCATTACAGCCGACCTCAAGGCCAAAGGGTGCAGCTCTATGTTGCGTCCCGAACGTCTTCACCGTCTTGAAGCAGACGGCATGGTGACAGCCAACAATGTCTATTTCCTTACTGCTGACACTACAAAACTGGTGGAGATAGGGAAGGCTAAGATAGAGTTGGATTCCAAACGGATTGTCAATGGTCTCCCCCTTCTGAATGCAAAGGTTGATGTAGACACCGCCACTATCCTTGTCAGCGGAATTGACCTTGAATTTGCCGCTGTCTCATTGGCTGCCGGAGCTGACGCTTCGTCTGGCAAAATGGATACGACCCTAATGATGCCCATTGCCGGCAACTTGAATGTAGGACGCTTCAATATAATCTCCATTACCGACAGTGCAGGGGCCCGAATCCGCAATATCCGCGGACCTATACATATGCGTCCTATAAAGGGGAAAGGCCCTATACCTCAGATTTCGACCGACCTTCTGATTAGTCAGGTATCAGCCGGTACACTTTCCGACCGCTTCCTGCTAAACAACACCAAGGTGGCTGCTACCCTTTTTAAGATGAAGTCGCCCGCAAAGCCAAAGGAAGCACCCCACAAAAAGGCACGTCAACGTAGGGAATATTCCTATATATCTCCTGCCGCCGTGCATAAATACGTGTATTATAAGCGTACGCACCGCAAGCATCACACAAAGAGAGTCTATACAGCGGAAGGCATCGGCGAGGACGAGATACTCGTCTGGAACCTGACTCCACAGTTCCAAAGATTCCTCAACGAATGGAAACTCCAAGGATCGGTAACTTCCAACGATGCCAGCCTGCTAACTCCAATATTCCCTCTGAAAAACAGAATCTCAACATTAGCCCTGAAATTCACCAACGATACAGTCAACATATCAAATATATCCTTGCGTGCCGGGACTTCAGACATCACAATGTCAGGGCTGGTATCCAACGTGCGACGTGCTTTGACATCAAAGAGCAACAACGATCTTAAAGGAAATTTCTCGCTATTAAGCGACCAAATAGATATCAACGAAATATCAGCAAGTATCTTCACCGGGGCTTCCTATACCTCAGATAGAAGGCACGGGAAAGCCAACCTTAAGGCAAAGGATGACAAAAGCTTGGCCGACCAACTTGACGCGCTATCGAAAGCGGGACCCGGCAAGGCTGCCCCGGTGCTCATACCTGTCAATATCGATGCAAACCTCAAGATACAGGCCAACAAACTCCTCTACAGCGATGTAGAGATGCAGAATATGGGGGCTGACCTGCTTGTCTACGACGGCGGCGTCAATCTGCATGACATGACTGCCTCTTCCGACGCCGGCAACCTCTCCCTCTCAGCACTTTATTCTGCACCCAATCCCCGCGATATGCATTTTGGCTTCGGCATGCAACTCAATGACTTCAACATCGCCAAGTTTGTGAAAATGGTCCCTGCCATCGACTCCATAACCCCGTTGATGCATGACTTTTCAGGAATAATCGGGGCCAACATAGCAGCGACATGCCGTATTGATTCCGGAATGAATATCGACCTCCCCTCTCTCAATGCAGCAATACGCATCACAGGCGATAACCTTGCATTCATAGACCCCGAGAAATATCGCACACTGGGAAAATGGCTCGGGTTCAAAGATAAGGCTGACAACACCATCCACAGCCTCAATGTCGAGATGACTGTCATCGACGGCCTGATGCGCGTCTATCCTTTCACTTTCAACATAGACCGATACCGCCTTGGCATCTATGGATCAAACGACATGGCCATGGATTTCAACTACCATCTCGCAGTATTGAAATCCCCAATACCTTTTAAGTTCGGTATCACCGTCTCCGGCAATCCGAAAAAATACAAGGTGCGCTTCGGAGGTGCAAAATTTAAGGAAAACTCAGTAGTAGAGAGCGTAGACGTTATCAACAACGCCCGCATCAACCTCCTTGATCAGATAGAAGGCGTGTTCAAGCGAGGTGTTCGCAATTCGCGATTCGCCAAACTAAACATAGCACATCCTGCCGGCTTCGACTTCCAGTCTGACTCCAACCTAAGCGCCGCTGACTCCTTACGCCTCATTCAGGAAGGACTACTTGACGCTCCCTCCAATACCCAATCATCCACCCTCGAAAAGAAGAAGGAGAAAAAGAAGAAAAAACGCAAACGCTTCTGGATATTCTAAGCCACTCTCTCCTACTCCCTAAAGACTATTTGCCATAGCGGGCATATATTTCCTTTCCCTTTCTTTTAGCTTTTTCTACATCTGATGGATTTTTCGGATCCACTCCATATTTCGTCAGACTTGGAATATATACTGTAGTGCCGGGAGTAATTTTATCCGGATGTCCGAATCTGGCCCTATTCTCCTCATATATGTATGGCCAAAAATCCCCATTGCCATAATACTCCCTCGCCATTGTGATAAGATAGCGAGTCTTTCCTATCCTGTCATAAGCAATCGTCTCAGATACGGCCGCAGGCTTCGAATCAGGAATTATAACAGCTGCTTGCGTCTCTTCAGCAACGACCGGCTTGGGCTCGACAGCAACAACAGGCTGCTTATCTGCCGTAACTACCGGCTTAGTATCGGGAGCAACTACTTGTTTCTTATCGGGTGCAACGACCGGCTTTGCCTCACTGACAGTTTTCTCCTTTACCTTCTCTGCTCCCTTCTCTGCTTCCTTCTCTGCAGACGGCACAAGAGATGGTATGGCCGTTTTGTCTCCGATCAATCCACTGGCATCATTTCCGCGAATCAAGACAAAGCGTTCTTTGCCTGTAAGTTTCCCGGCTTTTTTCATAGACTCAATCTCTTCGAAGGTATATGTCTTTCGAGCCATAGAAGTTGATACAAGCAATCCACAACCGACCGCAACGACAGCGACAAGAAATCTCTTCATATTTCAAATCTTATTTTATCATTAAAATTAAGTTACGAAGTTGTTTAAACTTATTTACGAATTCTAAAAATTACATTGAAGAGTTAAACTGAAGGTTCTTTTTATTAGTATTCCATCATCTTTGCGGCGTATTTTCCTTCATTCATCGGTCACAATGCCTGCATTCCTTACAGGTATTCCAACACGTTCGGCATAATGCAAGCAAGCTTGCCTTCTGCGCTCACTCAATGGAATTGACTCCCTCTTCATGAAGAAAAATCCACTCGAATTGAAAATCGGCGAGTTTCCTTAAGAAACTAAGATGACGAGCCAAAACCTGACGAAATCTTAATAAAAAAATAAGCTTAAACCACTTCTGCTTAAACATAAGTCTATGCAACTTTCACCTGCAAATTTAACATAAATTCTCAATATTCACAAATCTTTTTCCAAAATCTTACTTATAGAAGTTGTTTAAACTCATTTACAAATGAAGCTGTTTAAATTTATTTACAAATTCTAAAAATACATTGAGGTGTTAAAATCAAGATTTTTATGTTAATTCTACAAACTATTTGAGAAGTATCGTGTTTATCATGCATAAACACAAAAACAAAGAGAAATCCTCTTTTATTCATGCCTTGGCGGTCACCTTAACGGAATCTGATCTCTGACGTGTGTGTACGGGAGACTTATCATAATTTATCAATTTATTAAAACCTTAAGTACTATGATTGATCCGACCTATCGCTTCGGCGACGCTAAAAGCGAAGCTTTTGGCACCAACGCAATGTTGAAACAGGCACCAGTAGAAAAGATTCCCGACGGGCCTACAATTCCGGAAGTAGCCTATGAGATGGTAAAAGACGAGACCTTCGCCCAGACCCAGCCAAGACTTAACCTCGCTACATTCGTGACCACCTACATGGATGATTACGCTACCAAGCTGATGAACGAGGCAATCAACATCAACTACATCGATGAGACTGAATATCCCCGTGTAGCAGTGATGTGCCAGAAGTGTATCAACATCGTGGCAAATCTTTGGAACACACCTGAGACTAACAAGTGGAAAGCAGGTGCACTTGCAATCGGCTCATCCGAGGCCTGTATGCTCGGCGCCCTGGCAGCACTCAAGAGATGGAAAGACCGCCGCAAGAAAGCCGGCAAGCCTTACGACAAGCCAAATCTCGTAATGTCGACAGGTTATCAGGTTGTGTGGGAAAAGTTCTGCAACTTCTGGGACGTAGAAATGCGTCTTGTGCCGCTGACTACAGAGCATCCTACTCTCGACGTAGACGCAGCTATCAAGCTTTGCGATGAGAACAC
>CAYSMP010000160.1:0-8811 GCA_964432215.1 uncultured Sangeribacter sp. | reverse complement strand
ATTAGGTTCGATTAGCTTCTTCTTGCTATGTCACAATTAAGTGCTCTCAGATAGTATATATCTGGGTGCACTTAATTATTAACTAGAGGCTTGAAAGTGTACAAAAAAGTGTCGTTATAATTGTTTGGTTAGGCTAAAATTAGTACCTTTGTATTCGAAAGGATAGTAGTTTAGAATATAAAAAATAATCTTCGGTTTAACTCTTCATTGTAATTTTTAGAATTCGTAAATAAGCTTAAACAACTTCAATGATTTTAGATAATTTCAAAAAAAGAATTTGGAAAAATGGGAGATGGTAAGACAATGAAAATGATGCGTCAGCGTGAGACTATAGGGTGGATAGATGCCCTTAGGGTGTTGGCGATAGTGCTTGTGGTGGTTTCACATTGCTGTGATCACTTTACTGCTCTGTATGGCACAGATGAACAGGGCTACCGATTAGGTGCCATTATAGGAAGTCTTGTGCGGCCCTGTGTGCCGTTGTTTGCGATGATGACAGGAGTGCTGCTTCTTCCTGTAAATAAAACAATCAGTCTAAACGGATTTTATCGAAAGCGTATAGGTAGGTTGGTGTGGCCATTGATATTTTGGTCGTTGACACTTCCCATCGCAAACTATGTGGCGTATAATTATGTTTGGACCACTCCGGCCAATTTGTCACTTGTCGGCCCATTTACAATAAGCAATATGGTCAATCATCTGTATACATGGATATTTAATTTCAACTATGATACTATTCCGTTATGGTATCTTTACATGTTGATTGGCGTCTATATGATTCTTCCAATATTGAGTAGATGGCTTGAGACGGCCTCTAAGAAAGAGATTCGTACCATTCTTTATCTTTGGGGAGTAAGCTTATTGTTGCCATACATCCAATACTATGCTCCTCTTTTGGGATACCAGGGAAATTATGGAAGTATGGGTATATTGGGAGTGTGCAGTTGGAATAGTTTTGGCTCTTTCTATTATGTATCCGGCTTCATAGGATATATGATTCTTGCTTACTACCTATGTCGTTTCCCATTGGAATGCAGTGATGCTAAGTTGATAGCGGTGACTGTTCCTATGTTTATTGTCGGTTTTGTTATCACTCTTGTAGGATACATGTCGATGATGTCGTCAGAAAACTGGATACTAATAGAAATGTTTTGGTCATTTTGCAGTATCAATGTATTGATGATGACTTTCCCGATATATGTTTGGGTAGAAAGGTCGCAGATTAAAGTTTCTCCCTTGGTCACACGTTTGGCAATAATGTCATTTGGTGTCTATCTATGTCATTTCTCTATAGTACAATGGGGATATGAAGTATTCTACTCGACTGGGTTGCCTGCCGCTCTACGTCTGTTCTTAAACGTATGTTGCTCATTGATCATAAGTTATGGTATTGTGTATCTTATGTTTAAAAGCAAGTTCTTGAAGCGTTTTGTGGCCTAAGGTGAATAGGACTTACTTTTCAAACATATATTAAGATTAATGACGCTTGTCCTAATTCAGGATGAGCGTCATTAATCAATTCTTGAGTATATATAGACACAAGGACGATGTCTCTTTAAAGTTTAATTTTATATGCTTTGTTTCCGGAATTGGTATTTACACATAATATATAAATACCTGGAGCGAAGGAAGAAATATTCATACTTGAGTTCTTGGTTTCTCCTACTTTTATACCTGATTTGTCAAAAATAGAAATCAGATTGTATGCACCTTTCATATGCAGGAAGCCGGAATTCACTGTATAGGATATAGCATCTGTATATAAAGCCTCGATTGAAGTGGTCAGTCCCTCATAATTAATTTCTTGGAGCCATTGAGTTATTTTTGAATGGCAGTTTGATGTTTCGGAAGAACGTATCCATAGGGAAGGGTCAAGAAAATTTCCTTCGGGGATAAGTCGCTTAGCATCAGCTATCACTCCACTGATTCCGGAGGAGTGGCTTGACACTATCAATCCGATGTTCTTGCCTGCCATATTTGCTCCATTATTGAAAAGATAAGTCTGCAATGGAGCCGCCATCTGACTCCACCATAGGGGAGCTCCAATAATAACTGTATCATATTCATCAAGGTTGACGTCTACCGGATCTATAGCAGGGTAGGACGAAGGGTTATCAGGATTGTTGCGGATGGCTGAAAGCAAGGCGCTGCCAATTGCATAATTATTGGCGGCATAATCCAGACCTTTCTCTGCAGGCTCTATCTCCACCACATCGCATTCAATCTGACTTCGAAGATCAGTCACGACCTTCTCAATGTTGTTGGTATAACTGTAATACACTACAAGTGTCTTTGCACTCAGCGACATAGCTCCAGCGTAGATCGCTAAAAACAGGGTAAAAATTAGTCTTTTCATATAGTATATATTTATGGTTATTATCAATTGGTGGTTTTAAGCTTGATTTTAAGCGGAAATTAATTATGCATTGGGTCAGTACCAGTCATGTTTTTCATTTCGGTTGAGCGCCTCTATACGTGCCATCTCCTCATCAGAGAGATTGAAGTCAAATTACTCCGGCTCACTATTATCATGAGAGCAAGCACACATTGTAAAAGAGACCGCCAAAAACAAGGTCAATGATATTAGCCAGAATTTCATTATTCAAAATATTTATGAAAAAAGTGATTGTTATTTTTTGATAATGCAAAGTTACATCATAATCACATAGACAATTGTACCTATCTTACGGACATATAAACCAATATTACAGAAAGTATCTTTCTGCTTTGGAAAATTGGTCATTAATCACTAAATTTGCAGTGTAAGTAGCTCACAAAAATAAAACGACAAATGTTGACTAAGCAACTGCAAAGGTCTTGATATGATAAATGCGAGCTACTTAAATAATGAATTACTCACCTTTCTAACCTCATAACCATTAGGTTGAGATAACGAAACTTAAATTGAACGATATGGAAATTTTTCAAGCAGATAGCATAGAGAAATACAACCGGTATTTCGGTTTTGAGACTCGTCACCCGTTGGTCAGTATCGTCCATTTTGACGATTCTGTAGAGCAGCCTACCCATTGCATGCACTTTGGCTTTTATGCCCTTTTTCTTAAAAAGACTACAGGATGTAAGATCAACTATGGCAAGACCAGTTATGATTTTGATGATGAGACTGTAGTAAGCTTTGCTCCCGGCCAGACCGTGGGTATTCATCGTCTTGAAGATGGACCTGCTCCCGAAGCCATAGGTCTTCTGTTTCATCCTGATTTTCTTAACCGCACTCCATTGGCACAGAAGATGGGACAGTATTCCTTCTTCTCTTACGCCTCCAATGAGGCTCTGCATTTGTCGACGGAGGAGCGATTGATCCTTCAAGACTATATGGAGAAAATACAGCGGGAACTCCAGCATCCAATCGACCGTTTTTCCAAGTCGCTTATCGTATCAAATATCGAAGTGATGCTCAACTATTGTATGAGATTCTATGAGCGTCAGTTCGTGACACGTGAGGAATTGAACAATGATGTCCTTACACGTTTTGAGGGTTTGCTCGACGATTACCTTCAGTCTGGTAAGGGAGCAACCGATGGCATACCCACCGTCAAGTATTTTGCCGATAAAATCTGCCTTTCTCCCAATTATTTCGGAGATTTGGTGAAGTCAGAAACCGGGAAGACCGCCCAGGAGCATATACAATTGAAAATGCTTAATCATGCCAAGAGTGCGCTTCTTGATCCTGACATCTCCACAAAGCAGGTAGCCGAACTTTTAGGATTCCAGTATCCGCAACACTTCATCCGCTTCTTCAAGAAGCAGACCGGTCAGACTCCCAGGGAATATCAATTGGCGATGGCTTGAACTTAAAAAAATCGGAGAAGTTATCAACAACTACTCCGATTTTTCTACATATTGTTTCAACCAGATTAATAATTATGGAATGACTTCTTCATCTGTTGCCTCCAGTTTGAAATAGACTGGTCGAAGACCATCGTTGCAGCACGCCACGGCAACTCCATCGTGTCGAACCCAACTGTTGTTGAACCAAAATGATTTGGCCCCATTGGCAAGTGCAAACCAATATGGATAGATGGCATGCCATGCTCCGTCGCAGAAACCTTCCGGTTTTCCAAGTCCGGCATAGAACACTTGCCCATCTTTTACAGCCTCACATGTGCGAAGCCCTGCTACTCCATATTCTTTTGCCAAGTCTTCGTTGAAAGAGCGGCGAAGGACAGTTATCTTTACTTTTTTCATTTGTTAAAGTTCTTGTTGTAGAACTCCACTATGCGTCCGAAAGGAATGATAGCTTTCTGGTCGTACAGGTCAGTATGGCTTGCACCGGGAATTGCAACAAACTCCTTGTTGTCTCCTTTCAGTTTTGCGAAAGCATCCTTTCCGAAGTAGAAGGAGTGTGCCTGGTCGCCATGCACAATCATAGCGGCATTCTCCAGTTCGTCGGCATATTCAAAGAATTTGAAGTTGAGGAAGGGTAGGTTAGAGGTGACATTCCAACCTCCATTAGAGTTGAGTGAACGCTTATGATATCCTCTGGGAGTCTTGTAATAGTCATAGTAGTCTTTGACAAATTTCGGGGCATCCTCTGGAAGTGGGTCAACGACTCCACCGCCAAGTTTGTAGTTGCCATTGCGGTAATCCTCAGTGCGCTGGGCTGCCATGGCTGCTCGTTTTGCATTGCGCTGTTCAGCACTGTTCTCGCTGTCGAAATATCCATTGGCATTTACACGCGTCATGTCATACATAGTGGATGCGACAGTTGCTTTTATACGCGGATCGTTGATAGCAGACTGAAGGGCGATGCCACCCCAACCGCAGATACCCAAGATACCCACCTTGTCGCTGTCTACGTCATCACGGCAAATAAGATAGTCGACTGCTGCGCTGAAATCCTCGGTGTTGATATCGGGAGAAGCTACATATCGGGGTTCACCTCCGCTTTCACCGGTATAGGAAGGGTCAAAGGCAATGGTAAGGAAGCCATTCTCTGCCAATTCCTGCGCATAAAGTCCGGAACTTTGTTCCTTTACAGCGCCAAATGGTCCGCTGACTGCGATTGCAGGCAGTTTGCCGGAAGCATTCTTGGGTTTGTAGAGATCTGCTGCCAGTGTGACTCCATAACGGTTTACGAAGGTGACCTTTGAATGATCCACTTTTTCACTCTGTGGGAAGGTCTTGTCCCATTCCTGGACGAGTGTAAGATTTTCTGTTTTCATCATATTGTCAATTTTTTGATTTTGTGCGTTTAACTGAAAAGCGGCTGCAAGGGCAACTGCCGTTCCAATAAGTAATTTCTTCATGTGTCAAATGTTTTTAATGAACTTTGCTGGAATTCCAACTACAATAGTGTTTGGTGCTATATCCTTATTTACTACAGCTCCAGCAGCGATGATGGCTCCGTCGCCAATGGTCACACCTGGAAGGATTGTGACATTTGCACCAATCCATACTTTATTGCCTATCTTTACGGGAGTGCAGGTCATGTCGCCCCGTCGATCAGGATCTTTTGAATGATTTACAGTGCAGATTGTGCAATTGTGTCCGATAAGGCAGTCATCCCCGATTGTGATGCCACCCCAGTCTTGAAACTTACATCCCATATTGATAAAGGTATGCAGACCGATAGAGATGTTTTGTCCGCAGTCAGTATAGAAAGGAGGGAAAAGTCCAAATCCATCATCAAGAGGTTTGGCGATCAGTTCAGACATAAGTTCCCGGAGTTCTTCAGGGGAATGATACGAATTGTTTATTTGGGAAGTGAGTCGCAGGGCACGCTGGCTCATTGAGTGCATGCATTTATGTAGCTCGCTTCCTGCAACAATAAGATTGCCTGCAGAAGCATATTTTAGGAATTCTTGATCTGTCATATTCAGTTAAATTTTAATAATGCAAAATTACTTAAAAACAACTTAAGTGCGCATACCTACTTTACGGATATAAGAACCAAGATTACGGAATATGCTTAAAACTATTTAACTCAACCAATGAATTGATTCAGGTGTTTTATTGGTGAGGGTTTAAGTTGATGGGTATCGGATAGTTCGATATGGAGAGTCACCGATGAATCCAATACTTAAACTTATAAAAACTAAAATATTGATATTATGAACTACACAGAAGAAATTAATTCGGTACAGTATGTATTGGTAGAGTTTTATGCCACTTGGTGCCCTCATTGCCAGAAGATGATGCCTATCGTGGCTGACATCAAGACCCTTCTTGCCGACAACCTGAAGGTATTGCAGTATGACATTGACAAAAACGAGGAACTTGCTAATCAGGAAAACATCCAGTCTCTTCCTACGTTCCTTCTCTATGACAATGGAAAAGAAGTGATGCGCGAGACTGGTGAGATGCCGGCAGAAGTATTGCTCCAGAAGATTCAGGCTGCTATCCAGTAATTTATCTTTTGCTGAGCAAAAGATAAGGTTATAGGGTGATGGGTTTATAGGTTTATAATCCTTAACCCTATAATATTTAAGGAGAATTTGCGATATTAAAATCAGTGTGTTATGGGAAAGAGTTCAAGACTAAATACTCATTTCAAATCGCCTGATGCTTCGTTGCTGAGCGATTGGCTGACACTTCTCGGTGTCGGCCATACGCATGACTATACCCTTGGAAAGGAGAAGGCAATGCCCTTCAAGACATGGTTTGGTCTTTCAAGAGCATTGGAGGACTATGGCGTGGAGTCGGAGGCTTATTCCCTTGCTGATAAAAACGGCATTAAGGATCTTCCGCTTCCGTTTATCGCTCATACAGCCGGAGCGGAGGGTGGCAACATTATAGTCACGGCGATTGATGGTGACAAAGTGGAATACATCAGTCTTGGTCAACCGAAACAGACTACACTCTCTCGCTTGATTGCAGCGTGGGATGGGAATGTATTTCTCTCGCAGGCAAAGGAAGGGGCCGCGGAACCGGACTTAGGATTACATCGAAGACTGGATTTCTTTAAGAAGTCTAAGAAATGGGTTCTTCTTGCCTGTATGATGGCGCTTCTTGTCTATGCTTTTGTTGCCAACGGCTTGTATAAACATCTATCTGTCTATTTCATAGCTGCAATTGATATTGCAGGGTTGTATGTCACTTATTTGCTTGTACAAAAATCACTGAAGATTCATAACCCAAAGGCTGACCGGTTTTGCGGAGTGCTGCAAGCAGGGGGATGTGACGATATACTTGCCACTTCTGCATCGAAGTTTTTCGGTCTTTTTGGGTGGAGTGAAGTCGGTTTTGCCTATTTCTCGGTGAGCTTGCTTGCTCTGTTGATGTTTCCTGCCTCAATTCCATCGCTTGCGCTATGCAACATATGTTGCCTGCCATTTACGGCGTGGAGTATATGGTATCAACGATTTAGAGCCAAGAGATGGTGTACGCTTTGCGTGACTGTGCAATGCTCACTGTGGCTTCTGTTCTTCTCCTACTTGGCAGGAGGATGGGTGGAGAAATGCCTTCCTATAAGAATAGATTTCTTCGTATTGGGAGTGGCATATGTAGGAGTGATGTTGCTGATCAATTCCTTGATGCCATTGATTGAAAAGAAAGATGAAAACCAAAACACTGCAGACAGAATATGAACCAGACTGATTTTAAAGTACCCGAAGGAGCTAAAAAGCTAAGTCCACTCGACATGAACAAGCTCGCCATCCTAAAGGCCCACACCGTGATCACCTTCTCTGATCCAGCGATTTCTAATAGTGTAAGCTGAAATTCACAAGCACTAATAAGAGATTAGAATATATAAAAGGGTGATTAAATTAGATTGTGTAATTATGAATTAGGCATTAACCAAAGTGTCATACTGTCATTTCAGTATGGCGCTTTGGTTTGTGGTGGCGGCTCCTACTTCGTTGCCTGCCTGTACCTTCTTGCCGTAGCCGAAAGTGTAGGTGACGTCTATCTGAAAACGTTGATGTATTGACGTGCCATAATTCTCATTCTCAAACTTATAGTATTCACTTGAGAGTTGTTGTTCTGAAGTGATCCAACTTCTTCTTAGAAAGTTGCTGGCCGTGGCAGATGCCTTCCAGTTCCCTTTTCCCCAGCCAAGTTGAAGGCGGTATTGGGAAGGCGTATGAGTCTTTATTCCGGAATTTGTCTCCGGATATGTGTTTGGCGTATTATACCATCCAAATAGATAGAAGTCTCCAAAATACCAAGTGAGTTGTGCCGAGCAAGTCAGGATGTTTTTTCTCATCGCATATGTCCCGGTAGCAGATTGCAGATATAAGATCGGATTTACCTTGGCAATCAGTCTGTTTCCGAGAAACTTTCCAGTGCCTGTAACGCCTACTCGCACTCTGCGGAAGTCTCCATTGTTCATATAGCGGCGTAGCATTGTGCCGTCAGGCCCATCAGGACGATAATATGATACAAGACGGTTTGTTGAGGTAAAATAGTCGCTTGTAGCATTCAGCTGCCATATATTATTAGGAAACCAAGTGTAAGTCAATGAAACCCAATTATCCCAATAACTCTTAAGATCAGGATTGCCCGTATACCACATCAACCTGTCCTGCTGAAGCATATTCGGACTTTTTTGATAAATCCCGGGGATATTTTTCCCAAATCCATAGATCAGTTCGAATTGATTCTTTTGATTGGGAGCATAACTGGCAAACACGTTCCCTTTCGGGGCAATATCAGTGCTGACCGGATAACCTTCTAAGCCGGTTCTTGCATAACTGCACCCAATTTGCGTACCTGCTTGCCATTTTTCATGATGATATACATATCTTACTCCGGTCAGAGGACCCCATAAGTAATAGTTCTGATCAGATGGAGAATCTCCTGAATACTTGACATGATTGCCTATATATTCCCAAAACATATAAGCTACCA
>CAYSMP010000159.1:0-8917 GCA_964432215.1 uncultured Sangeribacter sp. | reverse complement strand
AGATTTAAGGTTAGAGGATAGTTGTCGTGAGACAATTATTCCTTTTTTTTATGTATATAATTCAACTTTAGTTTGCGAAAGTTGAGTTATATAAATATTTCTTTCAGTATTTCGAGTGATTTGAGGTGGTCGCATCCCGGGAAATGGCAGCCGAAATATCGGAGTATTTCATCAAGGATTTCGGAACGCTCGCGCCCCTTGAAATGGAAACGGCGGCTGTTGGCATAATTGATGCGTACAAGAATAGGTATGACTCTGGCCCGCTCTGCATCTATCCTCACACTCCGTGCCCCTCCCTGAAGAGAGAAGGGTAGTATCATCCGCCCCGATTTCATGTCGAATTCCATTCCATCTGTGTATTCGCTTAAGTCAGGGTAGATGCCTGTCATCCGCATGAGTCCGACAAGGAATGCTATATGGAAATTGGCTATAGAGGTGTCATCGTCGATGGTATCAAGGAGAGATACTGACTGCTTTATGAAATCCCATAGCGACGGTTCGGAAGGAGAGTCGCGCAGCAACCTGCCGAGAAATTCAGATAGGAACATCGCTATTGTCATCTTTATCGGCTCATAATACATGGTGCGCCACACCTCAACCCTCGAGACGGCTGTAGGCACATGCAGCTCGCGTGTTGGGTCGATACTGACCTGTGCCTCCACTATGCTCAATGGCTGGAAACATGAGGCTGTCTGGCGGCTCTTTGGGGTAGTACCGGCCGGTGTGAGAAAGGCCATGCGTCCCCGTTCGCGAGTATAGATGCCGGTGACGTTATGGCGGTCGCTATGCTTGACCGTTCCCAATACTATTCCAGTTATCTTTTCCTTCATATCTTACATTCTAATAAATACCCTATCCTATACACGGCTGTCCTCTGTCTGCCTAAGTGGCAAAACAGGCCTTTTGCGAGCGTCATGGCGGACGCATTAAGCCGACAAATAAAAAAAGATCTAACTCTTTTCACAAAGAATTAGACCGAAACCTTAATCTTAATTTAATACTATGAAAAACACACTTGCAAAGTTAGTAATTTTTTTTGAAACTACAAATAAATTTAATGAAAATTTCAAAAAAAATCCATAAAAATCAATTTTTAGACCTAACTGACGTTAGTATATATGTTAAAACATACTTTTCAGTATTACGGAATATGAAGAAATATAATATTGCGGTAGCCGGAACCGGCTACGTAGGACTTTCACTTGCCACACTTCTTGCTCAGCACAATCATGTGACGGCTGTCGACGTAATCCCGGAGAAGGTCGACCTAATCAACAAACGTATCTCTCCGATCCAGGACGAATACATTGAGAAATACCTTGCTGAGAAGGAACTCGACCTTACCGCTACTCTCGATGGAGCTGAAGCTTACCGAAACGCTGACTTCGTAGTGATTGCTGCTCCTACCAACTATGACCCTGTCACCAACTTCTTTGATACACATTGCATAGAAGATGTCATAGACCTCGTTCTCTCCGTCAATCCAAATGCTGTAATGGTGATCAAGTCTACAATCCCTGTAGGATATTGCCGTTCACTCTATCAGAAATATGCCAACGCCGGCGTGGAGAAGTTCAACCTTATGTTTTTCCCGGAGTTCCTCCGCGAATCAAAGGCTCTTTACGACAATCTCTATCCTTCACGTATCATAGCGGGTGTGCCAAAGATTATCGAAAATTCCCGCTATTCGCACGAGAATGATGCAATTCTTAAGGTGACGGATCTTAAGGCTATGGATGAAGCCGCGCACACTTTTGTAGCCCTTCTTGAGCAGGGTGCATTGAAGAAAGATATACCTGTGCTTTACATGGGCATGAAAGAGGCTGAGGCAGTGAAGCTTTTCGCCAATACATATCTTGCCCTACGTGTCAGCTACTTCAACGAACTCGATACTTATGCTGAAGTAAAGGGGCTTGACTCAAAGGCTATCATCGAGGGTGTCGGCCTTGATCCTCGTATCGGTTCGCACTACAACAATCCCTCTTTCGGCTATGGAGGATACTGCCTACCGAAAGATACCAAGCAGCTCCTTGCAAACTATGCCGAAGTGCCTCAAAATATGATGTCGGCTATCGTGGAAAGCAACCGTACGCGCAAGGATTTTATCGCCGACCAGGTGCTTCGCCTTGCCGGATGGTATGACTATACACTCAACAACCACTACCGCCATCCACGTCTGCACAACCCTGCAACTTCACAACCCAACAACCCCACAACTCCCGTCATTGGAGTCTACCGACTGACCATGAAGTCAAATTCCGACAATTTCCGCCAGTCGAGTATCCAGGGCGTAATGAAGCGTATCAAGGCCAAAGGGGCCCAAGTAGTCATATACGAGCCTACACTTGAAGACGGCACCTCCTTCTTCGGAAGCACCGTCGTAAACGATCTTGATAAGTTTAAGGAAATGTCGCAGGCGATTATAGCAAACCGATATGACTCGGTGCTCGACGACGTAGCCGACAAAGTCTACACCCGCGATATTTTCCGCCGCGATTAGCCGCGACTATGAGTAGAGGAAGCGCTTGATAGAGCGTTTCGGAGTCTTCTCAAATTCATTTGGAATCAGCTGTATCTTGCTGATCTGTTCATAAGGAGCCACCAGTCGGTTGAGCTCCTTTCTTGTTTCCTCCATCTTTTCGCTGAGGTCGGTGCTCGCAAGGTCGAACTTGTCAAGAGCCGGATAGTCGGGATAGACGAGGGCTACAAGCTTGCCGTCGCGCTCTACTACGAGCGACTCTGCCACGAAGGGCATGTTGTTGAGCTTTGCTTCGATCTCTTCAGGATAGATATTCTGCCCGCTTGCAGAGAGCAGCATAGTCTTATTGCGGCCGCGTAGGAATAGTGTGCCGTCAGGGGTCCTGGTGCCCATATCGCCTGTCTTGAGCCATCCCTTGCTGTCAAGCACAGCATCGGTAGCCTCTTTGTTGCGGTAGTATCCTTTCATCACGTTGACACCCCTCACACATACTTCTCCCGGGATATTCTCAGGATCTTCACTCATGACGATGCTTTCCATCGTAGGGAGGGTGCGCCCGGCGCTTCCGGGAATAAACTCGCGCCAAGGTGTGTAGGAAATCAGCGGGCCACATTCCGTCATGCCGTAGCCGACTGTGAAGGGGAATTTTATCTTGTAGAGGAAGTCTTCCACCTCATGATTGAGCGCTGCTCCTCCCACTATCACTTCCTCAAATTCCCCTCCAAAGGCTTCGATCAGCTTGCGGCGTATCTTTGAATAGACAAGATTGTCGAGGAGAGGCAAGGCGAGTGTCCAGCGGATGGGGCCCTTGGATATCATTGGGAGAATCTGGGTCTTATAGATTTTCTCGAGAATCAGAGGCACGCATATGATCAGGTTTGGTTTTACCTCTCCAAGAGCCTTAAGCAGAATACGCGGCGACGGTGTCTTATCGAGGATTGTCACGTGGCTGCCTACTGCAAGGGGAGTCAGCATATCGAAGGCACAAGCATATGCGTGGGCCAGAGGCAGGAAATTGAGAGCCCGGCTGGAGCGGTAGTGTAGTTTGCTTTCGATTCCGAAGCATACGTTGCCTGCAAGGTTTTCGCCTGTCAGCATCACTCCTTTGGAGAATCCGGTTGTTCCTGAAGTATAATTGATTTCTGCAAGATCGGAATTGGAGCGGTCGGCATACTTTATGTCGGCCGGACCGAATCCGTCGGGATGCGCACGGTTGAAGCGGCGACGGGTGAGACGGAAATGACGTTTGATCTCTGCGCCATCTTCCTCATATAGCACCTCGTGCCCTTTAAGGGAGAATACAGCTTTTACTTTTGTAAGCGAATCGGGGTCCATGTGCTCCCATATAGATTCCTGCACTATGAGCACAGAGGCACCGCTATGGGTCACGATGTGGCCGATGTCGATTGGATTGAATTCCGATAGTATTGGCACTATAATGGCGCCATATGTGACCACTCCCATATAGATCTGCACCCAATCCGAGCAGTCTTTGCCGCACAGGGCGATCTTATCACCGGGCTTTATTCCGATTGACCGGTAGAATGTATGGGCGAGCCCTATGTTGAAGGCTAATTGTCCGTAGGTTATAGTCTCGCCCTTCGTATAGTCGGTAAGGGCGGGTAGGTCCCAGTTTTCAGCGAAACTTTTCTCGTAGATCTTTATGAAGTTGAGTATTTCCATCGGTATAGTTTTCGGTTTAGTTTTAGTTTAGAGGTCGTTTTAACTTATAACGAAAAAGACCGCATTGTAGGTTCAATGCGGTCTAAAAAATATTTTAGTATATGCCACTATTCGAAGTTCTCAGCGATTGCAGCGGCGATGTGGGCCATTTCCGCCGGATCAGGATTTTCGATCTTCTTGTGGAAGTCCATGTCTCCCTCTGTCTTGAGAGGCACGAGATGGATGTGGGCATGAGGCACCTCAAGACCCAGTACTGCCTGACCTACCTTACGGCATGGTATAGCCTTCCGGATGGCCTTGGCCACACGCTTTGCAAATACCTGCAGCCCTGCGAGAGTATCATCGTCGAGATCGAAAATATAGTCGGTCTCCTGCTTTGGTATCACAAGCGTATGTCCCCACTGCAGGGGATTGATGTCGAGAAATGCGTAGTAGCGGTCGTCTTCCGCCACTTTGTAGGATGGAATCTCCCCTGCTACTATTTTTGAGAAGATAGTCATGATCAGAGTTCGATATTGAGGATTTCAAATTCGAGCACACCTACAGGAGCCTCCACCTTCACAGTTTCACCGACCTTGTGGCCCATCAGAGCCTTAGCTATAGGAGTTGATGAGGCGATCTTCTTTTCAGCGAGATTCGCTTCGTTTTCAGTCACTATAGTATAGGTCATCTGCATGCCGTTCTTGGTGTTTTTGATAGTCACCTTATTGAGCAGACCTACTTCATCTGTCGTTATTTTGCTATCGTCAATGATGCGTGAAGAAGCGATAAGCTCCTTGATCTTGGCGATCTTCATCTCAAGCATGCCCTGCGCTTCCTTGGCGGCGTCGTATTCGGCATTTTCCGAAAGGTCACCTTTGTCACGGGCTTCCGCTATAGCGTTTTTAATGGCTGGTCGCTGTGCCTCAAGAGCAGCAAGCTCAGCCATCTTCTTGTCATATCCTTCCTTCGTAAGGTAAGTAGCCATGGTTCGTTTAAGTATTCCGGACTTATCGTCCGTGTGAATAAATGTAATTTAGTTCGTTTTCTCAAGGGGTTAAAAAAGACGAGTCCACTTTATCGGCTTCTTCCGCCTCTAAAAAGGACCCTTCCTCATTCTGGATGCAAAATTAGTAAAAAAAAATGAGTTACGCAAATTTAGACTGCTTTCATTTCTTAAAATTTTGGTTGTGAGGGGAGTTGTATTGTTAAAAATGGTTGAGAAATGACACAGGCATCAAGGAGCCTGCTGGAGGCGGCTTGATGCCTGTAGATCGCTGATGTCCGCATTTTCTTGTATGCGGGATTGATGATTTATGTGTCGATGTTGGCGTAGGTAGCGTGTTCCTCTATAAACTCGCGACGCGGCGCCACTTCCTCTCCCATAAGCACAGCGAATGTATGGTCGGCACTGGCAGCGTCGGTCAATGTCACACGCTTGAGCATACGGTTTTCAGGATCCATAGTAGTTTCCCAAAGCTGCTCGGGATTCATCTCACCGAGACCTTTGTAGCGCTGAAGCACAAACTTGTTGCGGTCGCCACCACAATATCTGTCTACGAATGACTGCACCTGCTGGTCGGTCCATGCATATTCAAATACGTTTTTCTTTCCTTTCAGCGTGCACTTATAAAGTGGGGGAGTAGCTATGTAAAGATAACCGTTGTCGATTATCGGTCGGATGCGACGGAAGAAGAATGTCATCAGCAGAGTCGCGATGTGGGCACCGTCGACGTCGGCATCGGTCATGATGATAATCTTATGATAGCGTAGTTTTGATACGTTGGGCTCTTTGGAGTCTTCTTCTGTGCCGATAGTCACGCCGAGAGCCTTGAACATATTGACGATCTCCTCCGACTCAAACACCTTATGCTCCATTGCCTTCTCCACATTGAGGATTTTTCCTCGCAATGGAAGTATAGCCTGATAGTTGGGGTTGCGTCCCTGCTTTGCACTGCCACCTGCAGAGTCTCCCTCGACGAGGAATATCTCGCATTCTGCAGCATCGCGGCTCTTGCAGTCGGCGAGTTTGCCGGGGAGGCCGGCTCCTGCCAATGGGGTCTTGCGCTGCACTTTCATTCGGGCATTGTAGGCAGCCTGACGGGCAGTAGCTGCGAGCACAACTTTGTCTACTATGGCGCGTGCCTGCTTGGGATGCTCCTCAAGATAATTGCGGAGAGCTTCGCTTACTGCTGTCTGCACTACACCCATAACGTCGTTGTTGCCCAGCTTGGTCTTAGTCTGTCCTTCAAACTGAGGCTCTGCTACTTTCACAGATACTACGGCTGTCAGTCCGTCGCGGAAGTCTTCTTTCGAGAGTTCGATCTTTGCTTTGTTGAGCTTATCGAGAAGATTATTGTCGTCGGCATATTTCTTCAATGTCGATGTCAGACCGCGGCGGAAACCGGTCAGGTGCGTGCCACCTTCAATGGTGTTGATATTGTTGACATAGGAGTATATGTTTTCATTGAAGGAAGTGTTATATGTCATAGCCACTTCTACGGGGACGCCATTGCGTTCTGTCTTGAGATCGATGATATCTTCGATAAGAGGTTCCTTACCCTGGTCGATATATCGTACGAATTCCTTAAGTCCCTCTTCACTACGGAATCTGTCGGAGCGTGGTTTGCCGTTCTCGTCGCGGAAACGCTCGTCGGTCAGCGTCAGTGTGATGCCGGCGTTGAGATAGGCGAGGTCACGCAGGCGGTTGGCAAGGGTCTCGTAATCGTATATGGTTTCAGTGAATATGCTTGCGTCCGGATGGAATATGATTGTAGTGCCTGTATGGTCAGTCTCTCCAATCACTTGAAGGTCGCACGTCGGTTTTCCATATGCATATTCCTGCATGTGTATCTTTCCGTCGCGATGGATTTCAGCGCGGAGATAGTCTGAGAGGGCGTTGACGCAGCTGACGCCGACACCGTGCAGACCGCCCGACACCTTGTAGGAACCCTTGTCAAACTTACCTCCGGCGTGGAGCACGGTGAGCACCACCTCAAGCGCAGGCTTGTGCATCTTCTCGTGCATGTCGACCGGGATGCCGCGTCCGTTGTCTTCGACGCGTATCGAGTTGTCTTCCTCTATGGTGACATTGATTTTATTGGCATAGCCGGCCAAGGCCTCGTCGATAGAGTTATCTACCACCTCATAGACCAGATGGTGCAGACCGCGCACCGACGTGTCGCCTATATACATCGACGGACGCTTGCGCACCGCCTCCAGACCTTCGAGCACCTGGATGTTGTCCGCGCCATATTGCTTGGCATCCTGCTCCTCCTGAAGATCCGGCCCGTAGTTATATTCTTCTGACATTTTTCAATCTTTTTCCGACCACAAATTTACAAATTTTTTCCGACATTTGAAAGTCCTGTCAGCCATTTAAGAGCAGAACTTCTCCCGCAAAGTCCACGCACCGGCACACAAAAAAAGTCGGCACCGCCATTCCCGGCAGCACCGACCAAAAACACATGAAAAAGATTATTCCTTATATTTCTTGAGAATCAGGGCAGCGTTGTGTCCGCCGAATCCAAACGTATTGGAAAGCACGGCGTTGACTTCCTTCTCCACGGCCTTGTTGAACGTAAAGTTCAGTCGGCTGTCCACCTCCGGGTCGTCATCTCCCTCCTCATGGTTGATGGTCGGGGGAATCACACCGTCGGTGAGCGTCTTGACGCTGAGCACGGCTTCAAGTGCGCCGGCCGCACCGAGCAGGTGGCCTGTCATGGATTTGGTACTGCTGAGATTCATCTTGTAGGCATGGTCGCCAAACACTTCGACGATAGCCTTGGCTTCGCTTCTGTCACCCACGGGTGTAGAAGTGCCGTGGAGATTGATGTAATCGATCTCCTCAGGCTTCATGCCTGCGTCTTTGAGTGCGCCCTCCATCACGAGGCGTGCGCCCAATCCTTCGGGATGCGTCGCCGTGATGTGGTAAGCGTCGGCACTCATGCCGCCGCCGGCCACCTCCGCATAGATCTTCGCACCGCGAGCCTTGGCATGCTCAAGCTCTTCGAGCACGAGAGCTGCCGCTCCCTCGCCGATCACGAAGCCGTCGCGCGAGCCGCTGAACGGACGCGAAGCGCCTTTCGGATCGTCATTGCGGGTCGAGAGGGCCTTCATCGAGTTGAAGCCACCCACGCCTGCGGGGAACACCGCTGCCTCAGCTCCGCCGGCCACGACCGCGTCGGCATAGCCGAGGCGGATCAGGTTGAAGGCGTCGATCAGTGCGTTGTTCGACGACGCACATGCCGACACTGTGGCGAAGTTAGGACCGCGGAACTCATGCGCGATCGAGATATGACCGGCCGCGATGTCGGCGATCATCTTCGGAATGAAGAACGGATTGTATTTCGGGCCCTGCTCCTCGCCATGCACAGCATAGTAGCCTGCCTCCTCCTCGAAGGTGTGCAGACCGCCGATGCCGGCAGCGAAGACCACGCCCACTCTGTTCTTATCTACCCCTTCGCCTTCGAGCCCGGCATCGGCGATTGCCTCGTCGGCAGCCGTGAGGGCATACATGGCGTAAAGGTCAAGCTGACGCATCTGACGGCGGTCGAAGTGCTCCGCGGGATCGTAGCCCTTCACCTCGCACGCAAACTGCGTCTTGAACTTCGATGCGTCGAAGTGTGTAATGGGAGCTGCGCCGCTCTCACCCTTCTTGGCAGCCTCCCAGGTGGAAGCCACGTCATTGCCCAGGGGAGTCAGCGCTCCGAGTCCCGTTACTACTACTCTCTTTAACTCCATCAGAACGTTGCCGGTCTTATTTCTTGTGAGACT
>CAYSMP010000158.1:0-9154 GCA_964432215.1 uncultured Sangeribacter sp. | reverse complement strand
ACTGCAAAGGTAATGATATTTTTTGATTCTACAAAAAATCAGTGAAATTTTTTTCCCCTAAAAACGACAGAACAACTGTCTATGTAGAGTCCCTTGGCAAGTAAATTAGATGCTATTCAAGGACAAACTCAGTCATTAGCCATTTTTTACTTTTCTCTCCTTCAAATCTGATATACTTATATAGTCTATATACTCCAGGTTGATTATTGTTCAATAATGGAGTCAAAGCTGCTTCAAAAGTATATTTGCCGGTTGGTTTCAATTCTATTCCAATGTCGTTCCACATACCGGGATGAGGCAATCTGTACCATTTCCCATCTTCTCCTCTATAACCTACAATGTAATACTCACCGAAACTTATATTATTCTCACTGTCGTTTGTTAAGGTGAACGATGCAGATTTCGAATTGGCAGGAAAGGAATGCTTATCAGGTCGCAACGTAATATCGCTCGGTTTTACTATTGAATCAACAATCTCAGAAATTGGTGTTGGTTTTGAGTCTCCGCTAAACTTTACATACGGTGACTTTGAAATATTCTTCCGAAATTCATTTTGCCAATATGCAGTGTTTATTTCCAAGTACACTTCAACAGCATCAGGCAAAAGCCCTACGGCATAGGTATTTGCTTGCAAAGGATTTCCCTTCAACTGTTGGAGTCGATCTAATATCATTGTCTGCAACTCTTTCAACTCTTTTTCCGACGGAGTGTGGGGCGCAGTGATTGAATCAGGATTTAAAATAGAATCTGAGTACTGTTCTTCATACGATATCGCCTGTAACGAATCAATAACATGAATGGTATCTTCAAGAGACGTTTCCATTTCATTCGAATGATTATCTTTACGATTATTACAACTGGATGAATATACAAATGATAATAATATACAAAGAATGATATTAGTTTTTTTCATATTCAGAACCTTATGAGAGTGTCTTTTTCTTCGAATGTCATAGGCCACGAAAAAGTTATCGGGGCTTTTTTATGGAATCCGGCCACTACATTGGATTTTGAGTAAGGTATAGACCTATATTAAAGAGATAAGTAGCTCACAAAAATTAAACGACAAATGTTAACTAAGCAACTGCAAAGGTCTTGATATGATAACTGCCTCAAGATTATCTCGCATTTATCATATCATTAATTTTTGCGGGCTACTTAGGGTGTGAGTTACAGTTTTTCGATAATCCAATTGGTAAGTGTTCCTGTTTCTGTGGAGAAATTGGCGGCTATTAGGAATTTAATACGTGAATCCGCACCAAAGGGACGGGCGTAGCCTTTTGCATGGAGTTGCTCCATCGCTTTTTCCGGAGTACTATTAATCTTAAATTCAAATATATAAATATATCTATCAGTTAGAATCTGCATATCGCATCTTCCTGAAGAGGAATGAATTTCTGTGCCAACATGAAAACCTATGAGCTTCATCGTGATTGCCATCATATCGCGAAAATGCCCCTCTCTCATTCTGTCAGAATTATCTTTTTTGTCTGTAGTATATGGAACGTCAGCAAAAAGACTCTGAATCCGCAACATATAATCCTCCGGTCTGCCTTCATTCAAATCTTTGAGAATCTTGTAAAGATCCAAAGCGGATTTGCCATTGTATCCTTTAAAGAAGTGAGTAGATAACGATTCCCAGAAACTTTCGTATACTTCAAGGTTTGGAAATCCGAGTGTATAGGTCTTTGTCTTGGCATCGTAATTTTTTATCGTGAGATACCCCGCCTCAAAAAGCAGTGATACCAAATCTGAGTCAACATTATCATTACTGTTAAGAGCCAGCTCGCTTCTTTTTTCTCCTTCCAAACTATCCAATGGATAATTGTGCTTTTCTATTAGATTGATAAGAAACTTAGAAGAACCACTTCTAAACCAAAAAGAACTGATTTTTTCTTCATTGAAAGCACTCAAGACGCTATATGGATTATAGACATCCTCACCTCTTTCTGCGAAATGATAACCGTCGTACATTTCCTTAAAACGCCTCCAAGTCTCATTTTCAGTGTAACCGAGTTCTTTTGCAAATTCTTTAACTGAAGATGAAAAATCCCGATGAAATTCAGATTCAGTTATGCCGCAGATGCCATTAAATCTCGGGATAAGAGAAATATCACTTAAGTTATTAGGGCCGCTGAATATTGACACCTTACTGAATCTCGTGACACCAGTCAACATTGCAAATTTTACGTATTCATCACTTGCTTTTATGACCGAATAAAATCCTCGCAGCTCTGCCTTTATTTTTTCATGTATATCCATATCATCAAGACAGTCGAGCATAGGCTTATCATACTCATCAATCAAGATCACCACTTTCTTATCAAACTTCTGACAAGCTTGCTTGATGAGCACAGCAAATCGATCAGCAATAGTGGTAGTAGAAGAGACGAGTGAGTATTCTTCTTCGATATCACTAAGACATCTGTTTATACGTTGCAACAGACGGGATGGATGATTAAAATTCTCACCACTTAGATCGAACCGAAAAACCGGATAGTTTTCCCAGTTTGATTCCAATTCTTCAATTGCCAATCCTTTGAATAAGTGTGCTTCCCCCTTAAAATATGAAGCGAGGGTAGACATAAGCAGACTTTTTCCGAAGCGTCTCGGACGACTCAGAAAGACATACTTATATTTATTGACAAGTTCATATATATATGCAGACTTATCAACATATAAGTAATTCTCCGAAATAATTTCAGAGAATGTATGTATTCCTACGGGATATTTTAAGATTGTAGCCATCTCGAGTCATAAGTAGTTCACAAAAATTAAACGACAAATGTTAACTAAGCAACTGCAAAGGTCTTGATATGATAGCTGCCTCAAGATTATCTCGCATTTATCATATCATTAATTTTTGCGAGCTACTTATTTCTAAATGCAAAAGTAATGATTTTTTATATTATATCCTAATTTCTGAGAGATTTACTCAATTTTAATTAATTCGACTTTCGCAAGCGAAAGTCGAAGATTAGGAAGATATAAGGTTGAGCTCGCAAAACTTAAATAATATTAGAAATCAAGATTCAAATATGACTTAAATTTCTCTACCGAAGTATTCATAATAAGGACATCCGGGAATTCTGTTTCATTCAAAAGCGGGGGAAGATATTCATAATTGGCTATATCAAACGATATATGGGCATCGCTGCCAAGTATGACAGGAACATCATAACGCTTACATAGCTTTAGAATCTCTATATTGTTATCTCTTGCTGATAATTTCTTGCGTATCGGTTTCAAGCTGCTGTTATTGATTTCAAGAAGAGTGTGATTTTCTTTGGCAGCAAGCACAATCGGCTCAAAATCCAACTCGGCAGTTCCGTCGCCCGGATGACTGATGATATTGATAAAAGGATTACTGATTGCTTTGACCATTCCATTAGTATTCTCCTCTCGCCTACCCCATTTATAGCAAAGCGAGTGAATACCGGCTATTCTGAGATCAAGTTTTGACATCAAATCATCATCCATGTCAAGATTACCATCTCCATCCAGAATATTGATCTCTGCGCCCATAAGCAATTTAACTCCATACATTTCACGCGGCACCACATGAAGATTCCGGAAATAGATAAGCTCACAAGTCCCGGGTATTCCGGGAGCATGCTCAGTTATACCTAATAGCTTTAGCCCCTTTTCCTTAGCCGCCACCGCCATTTCCTGAATAGTACTGAAAGCATGCCCGCTGGCTATGGTATGCGTATGTACGTCAAGTTCTACCTTTTTTAAATCCATATTGCATTATCTTTTTGCAATGCAAAATTACTAAAAATATCCAATATTATAAACCTTTTCATTAATTGGCTTACAAAAACTAATTTACTAAGTAGCTAACAAAAATTAAACGATATATGTACAACTATACTCTAAACCATCTTGCATTTATAAATGTGGCTATTTTTGGCCATTCCGGCATTGTCGCTCAGTCGCTTAGCTCGCTAAGCTCCTTCACTCCGCAGCCAGACTGTCTCAAAAATATCTCACATTTATATATGCATTAATTTTCATTAGCTACTTATTAGAATTATTATTTATAATTTTTTGCAAATATGAGAAATTATCAGTAGTTTTGTAAGATAGAAATCAGCACATTCAGGTGACGACGAGGTCGCCACAAATCGTCAATTTCTAAATATCAACTAAAATAAATAATATATGGAATTTGAAGGAACTAAGTATGAGTCGCGTTGGGATGCATCTACATGGCTTTTATTGCTTCTTATATTTTTGGTCTGTATGTGGCCTGTCCTGCTTGGAGAATGGGTGGGGCCCGTCATAACTATGGTTGGGATGCTTGTGATGTTTATTGTATTGTTTCGGGGAACGTATTATATGATTTCTAGAGATAAACTCGTAATATATCAATTTTTTAAACCTACAGCGCTTCCTATTGACAAGATAACAGAAATAAAGTCCACCAAAACTATACTGGCAGCTCCTGCCACTTCCCTGACCCACAGAATAGCTATAAAGTTTTCTGACAGAAAAGTACTGAAAAGTACTGCTCCTCTTATCATTTCCCCAGTACGTCAGGATGAATTCATCGCCCAGCTGACGGCCATAAACCCGGCAATCAAAGTCGATATAAAATAGACAAGAGTGCCATTAAAGTAATAATTCTATTCCCATTGGGTACGATTGTACTATAACAGAGTAACACCAAAGTCGTAGAGATAACTCTTCAGATGGGCGTTATTAAAATTAGGAATTATCACCTTCCCCTTCCTATCGATGAGAACATAGTGAGGAAGCCCGGAGAAACTGAAGAGATCCATCACTTTCCTATAGTCAGAGTCAGGAAGACGCACAATTGTCTCATCTGAGAGATTTTTGGCAACGTAGTCATTATAAACTCCGATCAGAGGGGAATCCGCCTCACTCGAGATGAATATTCGCTTGAAATCAGGATGATCGAGATTGCGTCTACGTTCATCAGCAGATTCCTCTATTTGAATACGACATAGCCCACATGTAGTGCCCCAGAAATCAAGCAGTATTATTTTCCCTTCGTATGGGGCAATTATTTCCTTTATTATCCTTCCTCTATCATCGTCAGGCAAATCAAAATCTTTTGGGCTATATGCCCTATCATAAAAGTCAGCCAGAGCCTCCGTCACAACAGGATGTGTGATAACTTTGGTATTCTTTATCTCATCAAGAATCTCAAACATCCTTTCCTCTGAATAATCATCTGGATTGAGCCCATGACCTCCAGTCAAAATATATGTCTGTATTGCCTGCCACAGAAATGGAACCTCATCTTTTCCGATAAATCTTTTTATTGCATCAGCTGTAAGATTCACATTATATGCTTCATCAATATTATCCTCCACAACACCGCTATCCAATAATCTTCTTCTTTGATCCGAATAATATTCTAAATACTCCTTTTCCAATCCGGCACGCACAGCCAATGAGTATACTTTAGAGAGATATTCATCGTAGACGTTTCTTTCATTTGCCCTATAGTAGAGGGTCTTGCCTACATTTGTGGCAAACCATTCTGCTATTTCTTCTTCTTCCGGAGTCAGAATAGCCCCTTTTGATTTGAGGAAAGCAATAGAATCAAAATAAACGACACATTTGTATCTTGTTTGAGCATCAATCAGATATGGCAAGAAACTGGCTAAGTAACATGATTGGCTTCCCTCCATATATTGGGACGTAAGAAACCATTCATCTGTTTCCGTCAGCAAGTTTTTCCACCAATCATAGAACGACAAATCAGGATTCTCTTTCAGTGAAGGTGCCTCCGGATTTGTCATATACTTATAAATACGAACGTGTTCATACTCTCCAAATGCATCGGCATTCTGACCAAGAAGTTCGTTCCTGAGCAATCTTACAGAAAGAGGATGAAGGTCGTGAGAATTAATGTAATCTTCTGTTATCTTTTTATTCTCTTCAAATATGGCATTTAACTTCTCAGCAGCGACACTGGGCACCGCATCATTAGCCAACGTTCGGATATCACACTGCTTCAAAAGGGGACACGCTGATATCTGGCGGTTGATTTCACCTGTATCTCCTCCAAAACGGGATACTTTCTGCCCTATATAATAATTTTTAGGAAAATCCTCATGTTGTCGCTTTATATCCTCAAAATCAAATTCAATATATAGAGTTCTTGAAGGTTCTGCATAATATCTGGCTGAAAGCCAGTTGTTGCCTCCATCAAATTTGATGAATCCGGGAGCCGCCATTCCTATGACAGCAGAAAAGCTGCCGTCATCTGCAATTGATGCGGTCTTGACTGTCCTTTCCCCCGTCAACGGGTTATCATATATTAATGAAAGGTTGTCAAAGCCAAAATCTCTGGTATAGTCTGATATTTTGCCCGATATGAAAGCATCTCCTTTAGAGAAGAACTTCTCAGGGATACCGGGATATGAATCGCTCATGACAGCGGTTGATGCCACTTTTGGCTCTTGAGTCAATCTTTCGGATACGTTGGCTAAGGTTGGCGAAGCGTTAGAAGCAGCCATCACAGGAATTACTCCGAGGACCGCAATACCTGCCACTATTCGTTTTAGAATCTTCATAAGTCTATGTGTTGTTATTTTGCTTGCAAACTTAATACATAGTTTTCAATCGTGCCATATATAATATCAACGTATTCATATATAACGTAAAAAATATGCCTTTTACAAAATTACACATAAAAAATGAAATGGCCATGCTTTTGACCGAAAAACCCATCGGAGAATGCGATTTATATACTTAGGTATAGAAAACATTAAATTACCGTAATCATTGGCTTATCCAAATGGCGTGTCTTAGATGAGAAGTTGAGACCGATCTTGAAGATTTGTCGAGAATCATTCAGATATGGCAGTTCGTATTTCTTTTCTTCTATCTGTGTCATCGCTGCTTCTGCCGTATGATCAAATTTAAGTTCTATTATATATATGAAATTCCTAGTCTTCACTGTAAGGTCAATACGTCCATCAGATGTGTGAACTTCGGTTTCGATCTCCACTCCGATCAACGTCAAAAGAATATAAATGGCATTGTGAAGGTTATTCTCATCTTCCATCTTCATTTCATATGGGATTCCGGCTAAAAAGATATCAAGATCTTTGACAAATTTTTCCGGTTTTCCAAAACGAAGATCATGGATGATGTCATTCACCACCGCATCAGCCGTACCTCTACGTGTCTTTACATAATATGGCAACAAGTCATCGAAAAGCGACTGCCGAACTTCGACATTCGGTATACCGAGAGTCACAGAGTCAGTATCAAAATCGTAGTCCTTTATGGTCAGATAACCTGTCTGATAAAGAAGTGCTACCGGATTAGGACTCTTAAGATCAAGCCCTTCAAGTGTGAGCATAGAAACAGATGTGGATAATATTGCTTCAATATCTGCATCCACATTTTTCAAAGCCTCAGCAATTATAGTAGCTTTACCTGAACGCCCCCAATAGTTTGAAATCCGCTTGTCTTGCATTGCATTGAGCAATGACCACGGATTGTAGATATCGCTTCCCTCTTCCGTGAATCTATATCCATCATAGTTCTTTTTAAGCAAACGGAAAGCATCTTCAAATGAAATCTTCCTTTTTTCTGCAAGTGCCTTTATTCCTTCCTGAAAATTATCAAGAAGTTCTTTCTCAGTGATTCCGCAAATATCAGAGAACTCATTGACAAATGTTATGTCTCTGAGATTATTCAGATCAGAAAATATGCTCAGCTTGCTAAAACGGCTGACACCGGTAATGAATACCAAACGGATATGTTCCGCTGAACTCTTGAAGTTAGAATAAATTGAAGCAAGTTTTGCTCGGTAATACTCAAAGTTCTTATCATTATTGAGATTGCCGACAAGTGGTTTATCATATTCATCTACAAGAATTACAACTTGACGACCGGTCTTTTCGTGAGCCGTTTTAATTATTGTCTTGAATCGCTGGGAATAATCTTCATCCTTAATATCAATTCCGTATTTTTCTTCCCAATCCCTGAACAAATTATCCAGAACTCCTTCAAGCAGACCTTGTTCATCATAACGATTAGTATTAAGATCGAGTTTCAGGACAGGATATTCCGCCCAATCCCAATTGACAGAATCAATATAGAGACCTTTGAAAAGATCTCTCTTTCCTTCAAAGAAATATCTCAGAGTAGACAGAAACAGGCTCTTTCCGAAACGACGGGGACGCGCAAGGAAAAAGTATTTATTCTTAATTGAGAGTAATTTATCTATATATTGAGTCTTGTCAACATATAGACATTCCATATCCCTAATAGATTTGAAATCTTGCTCTCCTATCGGATATCCAACTGTTTCTGTCATAATCCTAATTTTTCTCGCAAATATACTGTTTTTTTCATTATTATACAAATAAGTAGCTCACAAAAATTAAACGACATACATTAACCAAGCATCTGCAAGGGTCTTAATATAATAACTGCGGATAATCTTGACCATCTTGGTATTGGCGTTCAGTCGCTTAGCTCGCTTAATGAAATTGTTTAAACTTATTTTTTATTAAGATTTCGTCAGGTTTTGGCACGTCATCTTAATAACAATCTAATCAGTCTCTTCAAGAATGAAAATGCTCTCGACCGGCTTTCCAAAGAACTTACTAATTTTAAGAGCTAATGGAGTTGACGGAAGGAAATGATTCTTCTCAATAGCAACAATGGTCTGCCGACTTACACCGACAGCATCAGCGAGCTGTTGTTGTGTAATGTCCAGCTCAGCGCGTTCCACCTTTATTCTATTCTTCATCTTTAAACATCTTATTATATCTGTACATTTCCCATCGAAAATTACAAACAAACAGTATAGGAAAGAGTACTAAATTTAAGATTGCAAAACAAAGGAAGTTTACACCATTAATAAAGATCGTGCAAATAACAAGCAGTATTACGTACGCATATATGGAGGTTAGAAATGAAGAGAGCCGTATTGACTTTGTCATTTCATCTTCTACACGCTCTTTGGAGCAAACTATAAACAATGCTCCTATTACAATCCCGAGTATGACAATGTCATTTACCACTATTTCAATGATGCCGGTCAAGGATGGCATTTCAAAAGAAGAGAAGAACCCGCAATAGAATAGTGCAAACAGAATCAAAGAAGGGACAAACATGATCCATCCTATCGGTTGGAAGATGTGGGGGAAAAGATAAT
>CAYSMP010000157.1:0-9306 GCA_964432215.1 uncultured Sangeribacter sp. | reverse complement strand
CTGAAATGGACACAATGAAAAGCGAACTCTTCGTCGACGTGCAGCCTAAGGAAATCTCCATAGCGCTGCTCGAAGACTCGCGTCTTGTCTCCCTGCAGAAGGAAAGCCGAAATGTGGTATATTCCGTCGGCGACTTCTACCTTGCAAAGGTGAAGAAACTGATGCCGGGACTCAACGCAGCTTTCGTCGACGTAGGCTATGAAAAAGACGCTTTTCTTCATTATTTGGATCTTGGTCCGCAATTCAACACCTACAACGCTTATCTCAACGAAGCTTTCGCGCAACCGGAGACAGTTCCGGAAATATCCTCGGTTGAGATTAAGCCGGATATTCCTAAACAAGGGAGAATTGCTGATCTGCTGCAACCAGGTCAGAAATTACTTGTACAGATAGCCAAGGAACCTATTTCTACAAAAGGACCGCGTCTTACGACTGAGCTGACGCTCACCGGACGCTTCATGGTGCTTATTCCTTTCGGCAACAAGATTTCTATCTCTCAAAAGATTAAGTCGACAGAGGAAAAGGTGCGTTTGCGTCAGATCATAAGCAGCATCAAGCCGAAGGGATTCGGTGTGATAGTGCGAACTTCGGCCGAAGGAAAGAAAGTGGCGGAACTGATCAATGAGCTGCGTTCACTTGTGGAGGCATGGAAGAACTCCATTGCCAAGATGCAAAGGAGCACACCCCCTTCCCTCATCTATGAAGAAGACTCAAGAGCTGTCAGCGTGATCCGCGACATATTCAATCCCTCCTTTGAGAGTGTTTATGTCAACGACGCAGAAGTTTTTGAACAGATACAGAACTATGTGACGTTAATAGCTCCCGATAGGAAAGAAACTGTGAAGCTTTACACAAAGGATGTCCCTATCTTCGACAGTTTCAACATCACGCGACAGATAAAGTCGGCATTTGGAAAAACGGTATCGTTCAAATCCGGAGCTTATCTGATAATTGAGCATACGGAAGCTCTTCATGTGATAGATGTCAATTCCGGCAACCGAAGCAAGGCCTCGCAGGATCAAGAGACAAACGCACTTGAGGTTAACCTCCGGGCTGCCGACGAGATAGCAAGGCAGTTGCGTCTACGCGATATGGGTGGCATCATAGTGGTCGACTTTATAGATATGGCTAAGTCTGAACATCGGCAGCAGCTACTCGACCACATGCGCGACATAATGGCTAAGGATCGCGCTCGCCATAATATCTTGCCTCTATCTAAATTTGGACTGATGCAGATCACTCGTCAGCGTGTGCGTCCGGCTCTCGATATCACTACAGAAGAGACGTGCCCGTCATGTTTTGGAAAAGGAGTAGTGCAGCCATCGCTGCTCTTCACTGATAAACTGGAAGAGAAACTCGAATATCTCACTCAGCAGTTGGATGTAAAGAAATTCATTCTCTATGTGCATCCATTTGTAGAAGCCTATATTAAGAAGGGAGTCTTTTCCCTCTATGGAAAATGGCGGCGCCACTTTGGCAGGGGAGTGAAGGTGGTGGCAGATGAGTCGCTTGCTTATCTGCAATACAGAGTAATAGACGCTGAAGGTGTTGAAATACTACTTCATGAAGAGAGCGATATGAATTCTGCCCAGACTAAAAACAAGACGCGGTCTGAGCGTCTTATTGAGGAAGAACCCTCACAGGCGCAAGCAGACCATGCCAAAAAGAAAACGGAAGAAAACTAAGCAGATGAAGAAAAGCTAACGGGTCCCTTCTCCGATGCGGAGAGGGGACCCGAATTTTTATATGAGATAGTCAGCTACTACAAAAGTGCTCCCTCCTATATAGACCACATCTTGTGGAGCTGCATTGCCGGTTGCCGCCATAGCAGCTTCCTTAGGAGTTGGGTAGACCTTGCCTTCTATTCCATGACTAAGAAATTTTTCATGAAGCTGATCAGTTGGCAGCGCACGAGGTATAGATGCTTGCGTAAGATAATATATCGCGTCTTTAGGCAGGAGGTCGATGATATTGTCAATGGCTTTGTCTGCAACAAATCCAATCACGATATGCTTGCGTCCTCCACGTTGGTCGGCAATGCGTTGGAGCTGTTCCATTGTGTATCTGATTCCGGCTTCGTTATGTCCGGTGTCACAGATTGTCAATGGGCTGTCGGCTACTTTCATCCAGCGCCCTGCAAGTCCTGTAAGTTGGCTTACTCCAGCCATTCCTTCGCATATGGACTTATCGTCGATCTCTACTCCGATACGTCGAAGTTCGCAGATGGATGCAAGCACGGTATTGACATTTTTTTTCTGATAGTCACCTCCAAGCTCGCAGTGGAATACTCCGCAAATGGGACTGGAGCAGTCGAGCCCTCCGTCAGGATTAGACTGACAGCGCTGCAAAGGCATGAAGTCTTCTGCAAACAAAACAGTCGTACCTTTCTCGCTTGCTTTCTCCTCAAACACTTCCCGAATTATTCCTGATGCTTCTCCAATCACGCAAGGAACATCAGTCTTCATGATACCTGCTTTCTCATTCGCTATTTCAGGAAGTGTAGCACCCAAAAACTGTGTATGGTCTTTTGATATATTAGTTATCACGGTCAATTCCGGAGTGATAATGTTGGTAGAGTCAAGACGTCCTCCCATGCCGACTTCAATGACAGCGTAATCTACACGTTGGGTAGCAAACCAGTCAAAGGCCATCATCATCGTCAGTTCGAAAAAGCTTGGATGTCCGTCATATCCGCTATCTCTGAATTTCCTGACAAACTCCACCACAGCTTCTTGAGGTATCATTTTGCCATCAATGCGTATTCTTTCCCGGAAATCCACCAGATGAGGGGAAGTATATAGCCCTACGTGGTATCCTTGACTTTGCAAGATGGCCGCAAGCATATGGCTTGTGCTCCCTTTGCCATTTGTACCACCAATGTGGATACTCTTGAATCTTTTGTGTGGATGACGGAAATAAGAGTCAAGGTCGAGGCTTGTCTGAAGTCCCGGCTTATAAGCTGCCGCGCCGGTGCGTGAAAACATCGGAAGCTGGGCATATAGCCATTCAAGTGTCTGTTGATAGTCCATGGGTACTTGTGGAGTTATGAGGTTGGGTGTGTATGGTGGGTTAATAGTATAGGATAAATCCGGCGAGCCCCATAATGCAAATTACAAGTATGGGGTGCATTCCGATTTTCTTACCTTTATAGGGGATTTTAAAATATACGAGACAGAATGAAACGGCGCATATTGCTATGCTACATATGAGGGTGCGCGTGTTGTGATCGGGTGCGAAGTTTGCCCAATTCATAAGCATAATGGCTGCCGACGCTATAAGACCAACTACTACCGGGCGGAGACCTGCAAAAATAGCCTTGATGACTCCGCTTTCGTTGTGTTTACGTATGAAGTGGGAAGCTTTGATGACGAGGATAAACGACGGCACGGTGACAGCCAATGTGCATAGTATGCTGCCGAGGAGTCCCCAAAGTGGAGAGGCGAGAGCGCCATCAGTGACGTGTCCAGGAGCCACATATCCAATGTAGGTGGCTGAGTTGATTCCGATCGGTCCCGGAGTCATCTGTGATATGGCTACGATATCAGTAAACATTTGTTCGGATATCCAACCTGGTCCGACTACTGAACGCTCTACGAGCGACAGCATAGCGTAGCCGCCTCCGAATCCAAAGATACCTATTTTGAGATAGGCCCATATCATTTTTAGGTATATGCTCATATTGGAATAAATTTTGAATTGAGAATTGAGAATTTATGCTGATGAATTGGGATTTAATCTAATTAAGCTTGATTTGCTTATTTATTGGGGTGTGGATTTGAATAATGAGTTAGGGATGGGTGAGTTTGCGTCTTGAGTATTCCCAGTGGGCGTAGCCCCCCAGGCCCCCGAGGGCAATCCATGTGATAGGGTTGGAAATTATACCCATGTCGAGGGATATGACCAATGCGGCTAATGCAGGAATCCAGATGGTGGTAAGCTTCAGTTTTGCAGCCTTCGCTGTAGTGATGACCGGAGCAATGATGAGAGCTACTACCGCTGGGCGTATGCCCATGAAGATACTTGAGAGAGTGTGGCTGTTTTTTATAGTCTCAGGAGTGAGAAAGATAGCGATAGCAAGAATAATCATGAAAGAGGGGAGTATTGTGCCGAGGGAGGCGACAATACCTCCCTTCAATCCTTTCAGCCTGTCGCCAATTGATGTCGCGATGTTGACGGCGAGAATTCCAGGAAGCGATTGTGCTATCGCGAGAAGGTCGAGAAATTCATCTCTTTCTATCCAGTGATGCTTATCAACTATCTCCTTTTCTATGATCGAAATCATGGCCCATCCCCCTCCGAAAGTGAATGCACCAATCTTAGTGAAAGTGACGAAAAGTTGTCCGTATATTCCCATAAAAGAAGTATGAATGTGTTTTTATTATTTTTTAAAGTACAAAATTAACTTTTCCTGCATAATTTGCCAAGAAAAAGCGCGGATTTCTCAAAATTTATTGCTAACTTTGCAGTTGCCCGCGATAGTATAGTGGGCAGACGAATGATACGATATATAAAACAAGCATAATATTAATAGAAATGGCACTCTGGTTTGAAACCAAAATTAGATATGACCGTATGCAGGAAAACGGCATGGTGAAAAAAGTCAACGAACCCTATCTTGTGGATGCTCTGACTTTTACCGATGCAGAAGCCCGCATCATCGAGAAAATTACCCCATTCATTTCCGGTGAATTTACAGTATCAGCAGTGAAAAAGACAAAGATTTCGGAGATTTTCTTCGATGAGTCTGACTATGCTGACAAGTATTACATGGTGAAGGTCAACTTCATTACGCTTGATGAGAAAAGCGGCAAGGAAAAAAAGTCGGCAAGCTTTATTCTTGTTCAGGCGGGAGACTTTGAAAATGCACTTGGTCGTTTTCAGGACGGCATGAAAGGCACTATGGCCGACTACCAGATTGCTTCTATTACAGAAACGCCGCTAATGGACGTGTATCCTTACGAATACGATGCGCCTTCTGAATCAGCGACTCCTGCATGAAATCAGAAGACTCAAGACTGAAGACTCAATATGATTGCCGAAGAGATTAAGAAAATCCATAGTGAACTCCCTGAGGGTGTGAAGCTTTGTGCCGTCAGCAAATTTCATCCTGCGGAGGCGGTTCTTGAGGCTTACGAAGCCGGACAGCGCATATTTGGAGAGAGTCGTGTCCAGGAACTACTTGCAAAGGTTGTCTCCCTGCCTGCTGATATACAATGGCATTTCATCGGACATTTGCAGACAAACAAGGTACGCCAGCTTATCGGAAAGACTGCTCTTATTGAGAGTGTAGACAGCGAGAGACTTCTTGATCTAATCGACAAGGAGTCGGAGAAAGCCGGAGTGGTAAGTCGTGTCTTGATGCAGCTTCATGTCGCGAAAGAGGAAACGAAATTTGGCTTTTCTCCTGATGAACTTTTGGAATATTTCTGTGAGAGAAGATTTGAACGCCTGAAAGCTACACATATATGTGGAGTGATGGGAATGGCTTCTAACACCGACGATATGGAGCGCGTACGCGATGATTTCCGTCTTATATCGGAAACAAAAAGACGCATACTTGAAGCTGCCCCTGATCTCCAAGGATTTGACATTGTCTCAATGGGAATGTCAGGAGACTGGTACATAGCGGTAGAGGAAGGCTCCACGCTTGTAAGGATTGGAACAGCCATCTTTGGGGATAGACAATATTAGAGACATCTATAATCAAACCATAATTCAACTTAATAACTTTAAAGACAAAATCAACCATGAGTAATGTAAAAGCAGCAGCGTCTCCCCAGCAAGGGCGAACGGTTGCGATCATCACGATGTTCTTCATCTTCGCGATGATTTCGTTTGTGACAAACATGGCGGCCCCATTCGGCAATATCTGGGGATTCCGCTACGAATGGGCCGGTATGGCAGGTAACCTTATGAACTTTACCGCCTACCTCTTTATGGGTATTCCGGCAGGCAATATGCTTATCAAATACGGATATAAGAAGACAGCTCTTATAGCGCTGGCAGTAGGAGCCATAGGTCTTACTATCCAGCTCCTTTCCAGCTATGTCGGTGCCGACGTCGTGGTCTATGGTGAAGGTCCTTCGGCAACTACCCTCAACCTCTTTATCTATCTTCTCGGTGCTCTCGTCTGCGGTTTCTGTGTCTGCATGCTCAACACTGTAGTGAACCCAATGCTCAACCTTCTTGGTGGCGGTGGCAACAAGGGCAACCAGCTTGTACAAATGGGCGGCTCCCTCAACTCACTTTCCGGCACTCTTACCCCGATGCTCGTAGGTGTGCTTGTAGGCACACTGACCAAGGAAACGTCTATGGCAACAGTTGCTCCTCTCGTTATCACAGGTATCGTGATTTTCGTAGCTGCATTTATCGTAATATCTTTCATCAAGATAGAGGAGCCACAGAAAAACCTCAGTAAAGCTACTTACGAACACAGTCCATTCTCTTTCCGCCACTGCACACTCGGTGTAATCGCTATTTTCTTCTACGTTGGTGTTGAAATTGGTATCCCCGGCGAGATGAACGCCTGGATTAGCCGTGAGCCTTTTGAGGGAGCGGCAGCTGTAGCCGGTTCTCTCGCAGCTCTTTATTGGCTTCTAATGCTTGTTGGCCGTATTATCAGTTCTGCAATCAGCGGTAAGGTATCAACTCGCCTGCAGCTTATCGTGGTGTCTTCAATCGCATTGGCATTCCTTCTGACTGCTATACTTCTTCCCGAAACAGTCACTTTCAACTCTCCCAGTATACCTGCTCTCAACATTACCAGCGGTCTCGTTCCGATGAAGTGCTTGTTCTTGTTCCTTTGCGGACTTTGCACCTCTGTAATGTGGGGTGGTATCTTCAACCTTGCTACTGAAGGACTTGGCAAGTACACAGCCAAGGCATCAGGCCTCTTTATGACTATGGTAGTCGGTGGCGGTATAATGCCGTTTATCCAGGACTGGATTGCTCGTTCGACAGGTGATTATGTAAGCAGCTATTGGCTCGTATTTGCAATGGTAGGTTATATCTTCTTCTATGCTGTAGTCGGCTGCCGCAATGTCAATACCGATATACCTGTTGATGAACTCAACGAAGACCAGGTGCTTAATGCGGGCTAATTCGTAATGCTCAGTTAATTGATGCTGCAATTAAAGAAATTTGTTATTTGAAAAATTGCAATTATAATAATACCCCAAAAAACACTTAGATTTATGAATCTTGATTCAAACCTTCTCACCCGTGGCGCGGACAACATGCGTGTCCTTATCGCTGAAATGGTGGAAAAAGCAAAATCCGGTCATCCCGGTGGCGCAATGGGCGGTGCCGATTTCGTCAACGTCCTTTACTCCTCCTTCCTCAATTATGATCCAGAAGATCCCAACTGGTTCGCACGCGACCGTTTCTTCCTTGACCCGGGCCATATGAGCACAATGCTCTACTCAGTGCTCGCGCTCTCTGGAAAATATACCATCGAAGAGCTCCAGGGTTTCCGCCAGTGGGGCACAGCTACTCCCGGTCATCCGGAACTTGACGTGACCCGTGGCGTAGAGAACAGCTCCGGTCCTCTTGGCCAGGGACACGTATTTGCAGTTGGCTGCGCCATCGCAGAGCGTTTCCTTCAGGCTCGCTTCGGTGAAGTAGTAGAACACAAGACTTATGCTTTCATTTCAGATGGTGGCATTCAAGAGGAAATCTCACAGGGTGCAGGCCGAATCGCCGGCAATCTTGGTCTGCACAACCTCATCATGTTCTACGATAGCAACGAGGTTCAGCTTTCCACTAAAGTGAAAGAAGTGACAGCAGAAGACACAGCAGCCAAATACCGCGCATGGAACTGGAATGTGCTTGAAGTAGACGGTACTGATCCCGTAGCGATTGCCGGTGCAATTGAGACAGCTCGCAACGAGAAAGAGCGTCCGACACTCATTATTGGCCACACCGTAATGGCTCGTAAGGCAGTAGCTGCAGACGGCAGCAGCCTCGAAGGGCATGTCAATACTCATGGGCAGCCTCTTTCTGCAGCTGGTGCGGACATGGATAAGACCGTTGCAAACTTGGGTGGTGATCCTCAGAATCCTTGGCAGATTTGGGATGACGTCAAGAAGCTTTACGCAGACCGCATGGAAGAACTTAAGAAGTATGCGGCTGAACGCAAGGCCAAATATGCCGAGTGGGCAGAGAAGAATCCCGAAGAAGCAAAGACACTTCAGGATTGGCTTGCCGGCAAGCTTCCAGATCTTGACTGGACAAAAGTGGCCCTTAAGCCCAATATGGCTTCCCGTGCATCTTCAGCAGCTGTCCTTTCATTCCTCGCTGATCACGTGCACAATATGATTGTCAGCTCTGCAGACCTTGCAAATTCTGACAAGACCGACGGCTTCTTGAAAAAGACCCATGCATTTGTTAAGGGTGACTTCTCCGGAGCATTCCTTCAGAGTGGTGTAGCAGAGCTTACAATGGCCTGCATCTGTAATGGCATAGCCCTCCATGGAGGTTGCATTGCAGCTTGCGGCACATTCTTCGTATTCTCCGACTATATGAAACCCGCCATTCGTATGGCTGCCCTCATGGAGCTCCCTGTGAAATTCATCTTCACTCACGACGCATTCCGTGTAGGCGAAGACGGACCTACTCATGAACCGGTAGAGCAGGAAGCTCAGATCCGTCTTCTTGAGCAGATGGATAATCTTGCAGGGCATCAGGCAACTCTCGTGCTTCGTCCTTGTGACAGCGCCGAGACTGTGGAAAGCTACCGCATAGCTCTTGAAAACAAGAAATCGCCCACAGTGCTCGTGCTTTCACGTCAGAACCTTGAAGATCTTCCCGGTGAAGATCGTGCTGAGCAGGCTAAGAAGACTGAGATGGGCGGGTACGTGATCTACGATGCTCCTGACACTAAGGTTACACTTGTAGCTAATGGCTCTGAAGTGGCATTGGCACTTCATGTAGCTGAAAAACTTGGTGAAGAGGGTATTGGAGCCCGCGTAGTATCAGTTCCTTCAGTCGGTCTCTTCTGCCGTCAGCCTAAGGCTTACCGCGACGAGGTGATTCCTTCAGGCGTGAAGGTATTCGGCATCACTGCCGGCCTTCCTGCATCGCTTTATCCTGTGATGAAGGGTGACTGGGAAATCTTCGGCATGGAGCGTTTTGGTGCATCCGCCCCATTGAAGGTGCTCGATGAGAAGTTTGGTTATACTGTAGACAACGTCCTTGGCAAGGTAAAGGAATTTCTTGCTGAATGATTGAATACAGATAGATTCTAAATAAAAGAGGAGCGTGAAAAAATCACGCTCCTTTTTATTGTTTTTTGGATAATTTTTATTA
>CAYSMP010000156.1:0-9402 GCA_964432215.1 uncultured Sangeribacter sp. | reverse complement strand
GCGAGAAGTACCATTTCAACAGGTCTTTGAAGTATTTCATGTTTTGTGAGGTTGTAGAGTTGTGTGGTTGTGTAGTTGTGGAGGAGGTAGGTTGTGGGTTTGTGAAGTTGTGAAGTTGTGGAGAGAAGAGTTGTGGGGGAGAGTAGTTAGCACGCTCCCGCGTGCGTTCACGCGCGTCTTACGGTAACTTTCCTTGGTTCTTGACCCTTATCTCTTATTCCTTTGCCGAAGGCGCGATTATCTCCTTAAATGTGGAGAAAATCAGCTTGATATCGGTCCAGAGATTTGCTTTCCCAACGTATTCCAGGTCAATGGCCAACTTATCCGGCATCACCTGCTCAATGTATGCTTTGTCCGGGTCTTCGGCAGCCGCAAGGATGTCGTTTTCATTGCGGTACCTGATGGAAGCAAGTGAAGTGATGCCGGGTCGTACATTGAGCACCCTCATCTGTTCCAGTGTGTACATATCCACATACTTCCTCACCTCCGGGCGAGGGCCCACCAGGCTCATATCCCCCTTGAATACATTTATCAACTGCGGGAACTCGTCGAGCTTGTATTTTCTGATATAATATCCCGATCGCGTGACGCGCGGATCGTGGCCTCCCACCGTTATCAACCCCAGTTTGTCGCTGTCAGGACGCATGGAGCGGAACTTGTAGAGCCGGAAATCCTTGTTGTCCTTTCCGACCCTTACCTGACGGTAGAAAACCGGACCCTTCGAATCCGATTTTATCCAAACTGCCAGAATGGCGAAAAGCGGACTCAGGGCCACCAGCCCAAGTCCGCTCGCTACGATGTCAAATAGACGTTTCAATTTATTGGAAGTAACTTTTGCAAGGATCCGCAGCCCCTGCGTTCCTTTTCAGTCTGTGTTTTAGATTGAGAGCAGAGACCAATGGTCTCCAAAATCAAGTGGCTCTTGGCCCTTGGTTCTTGACTTTTAACCCTTAACCCTTTTAATAATCTCGATGAAATTATCGAGGATATACTCTACATCCTCATCCGATAGACGGGTATGCAGTGGGAGCGTAATCTCATTGTGATACTGCTCATAGGCATTCGGGAAATCCTTGATGTCATATCCGAGAGCCTTGTAGGCCGTCATCATAGGCAGAGGCTTGTAGTGGACGTTTGTAGCAATTCCACGTTCCGCCATCTTCACAATGATGTCGTTACGTTGCTCAACAGTGATTCCTGGGATACGTGTCATGTAGAGGTGACCGCTTGAGGAGTGCGTATTGCTGTAGTGGGGGAGCACCTTCACTCCGAGAGGTTCGAGAGCCACATTGTATCGTTCAATCAGTTGACGGCGATGGCGAAGCATCTCCGGATAGCGCTTCAATTGCGCCAGACCGATACCTGCCATTATATCCGTCATGTTGCACTTATACCATGTTCCGATGATGTCATACTCCCATCCTCCAAGCTTTGTCTTTGCCAGCGCATCCTTGTTCTGCCCGTGGAGCGAAAGAAGCTGAAGCTGCTTGTAAATAGCAGTATCATCTACACCCTCATGCGCGCGCCAAGTAAGCGCACCACCTTCGGCCGTAGTGAGATTCTTCACAGCATGGAAAGAAAAAGAAGTGAAATCGGCAATCTCGCCACACATCTTGCCGTGCCACATTGCGCCGAATGCGTGCGCAGCATCAGCAATCACGATGCAGCGACCGTAAGCCTTCTGGATATCATTGTTGGGACAGAAAAGATCCTTCTTGTTTTCCACAGCTGCGAAAACCTTGTCGTAGTCTGCCACTATACCGCCGAGATCCACCGGCATTATGGCCTTCGTGCGTTCTGTGATGGCATACGCCAGACTGTCATAGTCCATCTCAAACGAACCGGGAGCGCAGTCAACCATTACCGGACGGGCCCCCACATGGCAGACGCAGCTTGCTGTAGCTGTATAGGTATATGCCGGCACTATCACTTCGTCTCCCTCTCCGATACCCAGGACACGTAGAGCCAGTTCCATCGCAGCGGTAGCTGAGTTGAGGCATACAGTAGTAGGCAGTTGTTTCCCTTCGGCGTCACAGCGTGCTGTCTGGCAGCAGAGGGAAATCAGGTGTTCGAATTCCTTTGTCTTGGGTCCGGTAGTGATCCATCCGGACTTGAGAGCTTCGGCCACTTCAAGAGCCTCCGCCTCCGTCACATCGGGAGGGGAGAAAGGTATATTCTTTTTCATATAGTTGTTAAGTTTTTTTAGAATTTAATTTGTGGGGTATCGCTTGCGGAAAGTCGAGTAGTTTAATAAGTTTAGATTTGCAATATTGGATTTTAAATAGTAACTTTGTAAAATTAAAAGTTCAACCTTTAAATTTTCAAAGTATGACTATGACGCTTCCTATATCACCTTTACCTTAAGGCCATACTTTGTCAATATCTCCAAGCAGCTCACCAAGATGCCGAAAGTTTATTTTTATGATACAGGTTTGCTGTGTTATCTTTTGGGGATAGAGACCGAGGAGCAGTATCAGTCGAGCACCCAAAGAGGAGCCATCTTTGAGAATATGGCAATATCAGAGCTGATAAAAAATCAATATAACCAAGCCCGAATACCAGCACTCAATTTTTATCGTGAGCGGTCGGGTCAAGAAGTGGATGTCATACTCAAGACACAAAGAGGTATGGATCTCTATGAGATAAAGGCAGGTAGCACCTTCCGACCCGAATTCACCGCGAATATGAAATATGTATCAGATTTACTCCCTGGCTACCCAACCAGCACAGTAATTTACGACAGCCCTACCTCAGCTCCACTTCTCGTGAATATACGCGACATATAGTCTTCATTTTTGTCAGCACAGCATCTGTCGGAATTTTGACCCCAAAGCTAAATCCTCCTATCCAAGTTTCCTCCCGGATAGATAATAGCTTACTACAAATATCAAAAATCTTTTGTTAGAAGCACCTTGCCGAGTCTGTGCTTTCGGTTGAGTGGCGAAACCGAAGGTTTTGCAAAATCCCAATCCAATTCATTTCTGTACCTGTCCAAAGGCGTATTAATCCTTAGCAGAAGGCTCTTACGATGTTTTGGTTAACGACCGCAAAGTTACTGCTATTTTTTCGTGCCTACCAAACCACCCGATTGGATAGGTACACTTTGTTTCTGCAGTAGATATTCAAGATGTTTTTTCTTGCGATAATCTCTTGTGTCGTGTACTTGACAAGGAGTCTTTCAAATTAGCTACATTTCTGCTTTTCAATAGAATCGCTCAAGCTAAAGCAAGTATTACATTTTTGAACATATCGTATAATTCTTGGTATGTTCCGCGAAGTTATTTGTTTTTCCTATCCCTTCCTATGCGTCATTTTTGGACGCTTACGTTTTGGTTACGACCGTAAAGTTAGTACTAATTTTTCGAGCCTATCAAATTACTTGATTGGACACAGCTATAAGGTGGTTTGACGCTTATATTATTCTTTAGTAATATTTTTTACATACTGTTTAAGGAACTCCGTCCTTCTTGTATTTAATAAGTCTGAGTTATATTCCTTTGCTGATTCAAAATTTGAGATGGCTTCCTTTGTTAATTTGTTCTTATCAAATCTAATTAAAAGTTTGGCTATCTGTTTTGGCATATTTTTGTCTTTTTTATAGATATAGTCAGGATTAATTAATTCAGGAATACCGGCTACATCAGTACCAATACAAGGTAAGCCATAACTCATGGCTTCAATCATTGCGCGAGGTAATCCTTCTTGTAAACTTGGTTGAATATAAATATCGACATCTTTTAGTTGTTGGAAGACCTGTGAATGAGATAATGCACCATGAAATATAACATTATCTAATACATTCTCTTTTGAAGCAACTTCTCTTAAAAATGACTGATCTCCTTCGCCAACTATATGATATATGAATTGGCAACCACCATGTTCCTTTTTTATTCTTCCTAAGGCCTTAATCACATACTGGAATCCTTTATATCTTACTCCAACATTGGCGGTAGTCATTAGATGTAATTTTGATGTTGACTCTATATTAGATATTCTTATTAGCCTATTGATTAATATTTCTTTATCCTCTAATGGGAGATCCACATTAGAGATATTTGTATTAATTCCCTTAGTTGGATATCTTTTTTGAAGAAATTGTTTTGTTACATATATAGTATAAGGAGATTTCTTTACAGCATGCTTCATCATGAAAAACATGAAAGGTGCTAAAAGCTTACCAGATATTCCGTGATTCCAAAATGAGTCCCATGCACAACCCACAACTTCGATAATATAAGGTTTGTTTTGTTTTTCACACTCTCGTGCAGCCATCAATCCAAGAAAGCTATCTAATCGAATAATTACGCCATCAGAGTTTTGGATGTTTTCAGATATTATCTTTTTAATCCTTCCTGAAAAAAATATTTCAGGTCCTTTAAACATCCCTATGCGTTTATCAAAAGATACATTCTCGATAGATAGTAACTCAATTTCTTTTGAAACATCTCTTGTTGAAGGTTTTGATCTTGCACAGACTTTTATATTACTGAATACTCTTAAATATCTTTTCCAAATGTTCTCACCGTAACTTCTTGCGTATACGTTATCTTTATAAACTAAAGCTTTTACATCATGAACAAATAATAAAGTCATAACAAATGTTCCTTTTTATATATTTTTTCGAGAGTCTTTATACTATTTGAAATAGAATAAAGGTTGGAGGTGGTTTTACAATTAGATGTATATTGAAGAAGTTGTTTAGGATTTTCTTTGATTTTTTTTATTATTTCAACCAAATCTTTGCTGTCAGTCGGATTTATTAAGAATCCAGTTTTATCTTTAATGACGTAGTCTTTAATTCCTTGACGGTATGATCCAATTACTGGTAAGCCCATATACATTGCTTCAATTCCTGCTAAACCTAAACCCTCCCACAAGGAAGGGAAAACAAATACATCTCCCACACACAAGATTTTTGGGATATCTCGTCGAAATCCTAAAAAGTGTACCTGGCTTGTTAGGTTATTCTTTTCGACATATTGTTTCAGTTTATCTTGTAATTCTCCCTCTCCGCAGTGAATTAGGTGTATAGATTTATCATTTAGAAGTCTTAATGCTTCTAAGATAATAATATGATTCTTCCTAGGAATTAATTCTCCAACAGAGATTAATGTTAAAGAATTGGTAGGTATTACAAGATTCTTTTGTAACAAATATCTATTATGAGGTTGGTCAAGATTATCATACTTAGTGAAATCGATTCCGATTCCTGGGATGAGGTATCTTTTCTTTATCGGTAGCTTTTGTGAATTCTTAAAATCTTCGTTGCAGATTGTTATTAAAGAATCAGTGAAATATCCAAGGATGTACTCAAAAGTGAAATATAATAACCAATGTTTGATTGGAGCGCCTTTAAAAAAATGAAACCCATGAGAGAAGTACATTGTCTTTTTCCCTAGTGATTTCCCAGCAAGTCTTCCGATAGCTCCTCCAACTGGCTCATGGCATTGTATCAAATCATACTTATTATCCTTTATGAGTTTTCTTAATTGGAAAAATCCGAATATGTTTTTTAATTTGAATGGTGATCTTTCAAAATGTATCTCATGAAGTATTAATCCTTTCGAAACTAATTCATCAAAATAAAATCCAGTTCTTGAGCAAGCGCATTCAACTTGAAGACCTTTGGACTTAAGATACTCGATATGCGGCACTAAGAAATTCCAAATCATAGAGTCGGTAGTGCAGACTACTAATACTTTTTTCATATAAGACTGTAATTTGTTTCTTTAGAAACCCGTTTATGCTTTTTTGAAAATCCACCAAAAAAATAAATTAGGAGCCACATCCAGCAGACTTGTCGTGTTAAATTCCCCACAGAATCTCTTACCCACCATATAAATAAGCCACAAACAGCGATGCTAAATGTAACAGCAGCGTAACGCCTTAATCGAACCATCAGATTGACCTTTTGGGAAATAATAGAGAAAATAGAGCCTATTATTAAAGACGGTATTGGATATAAATTTTTGAAATTATAATACATTTCACCTGCAAATGAACCTCCAATGGCATTTTCTGTACCCAGTTGTCTTGTAAAAATAGCTTGGTCATTGATATTCTTAAAGATCCCTGTTGCATCTGGAATAATACCTACTATACTCTTAAGAAAAGCTTCTCCAAAATAAGGAGAAAATGAAGTGCCCATACCATCGATTACAAGATACGGCGTAAATATACTTTCTCCAAAAGTTCCGATTGTCTCAATTATGATATTAGTATTATCTTCAGATTCTGTGAATGATGAAATATTTGAAAAAAATTCGGTAATACTTGTTTCTCGGAACGCATAAATAATATCTATAAAGAAGAGTCCGACTATTCCATATAGGCCATATTTTATTAAACTCTTTACACTATGCTTGTTTTGAGTTAAATATACTATAATCAATAAACAGATGATTGCTACTACCTGGTGACCTCTGTTTCCAGTGAGCATAGTTATACACATATACCCTATAGTCCAAATAACAAGGTTTCGTGCTTTAGTCCTTTTGTCCTCTTGTAATAGAGTCAGATAATAAATAGGAATAACAGCGTACCACATATTACCTAAACATGCGATAATACCCGGCACCATTCGCATGACAATATTTACTCCATTATAACCAAGATATAGTGCGACTGCTAATTGAATTATATCTAATCCTAATTTTATTGGAAATAAAATCCAAAACAGTTGCTTCCCAACATTTTTAGGAGGAGCAACATTACTCGGTTTAATCTTATATTTAAGAAATAATCCGCCAATATAAAAGCAATTTATACAGATGATGCATACCTCTATTGTTTTCCCTAAATTAACATCATTCATATACGAGGTTACATAATTTAGGTATTCAAGAGGATAATCAGGAAGTAACCCAGTGATTAAAATCTGGCCGAAATGAAAAATATAATAAAAAACTACAAATGCAAAGAAAAAAGATACATAATCACTTTTACTTATCTTCCAGCAAAATATCTGTAATAAAAGATTAATTAGGATTATCCATGAAACAAATTGAAGATTATAAGCAGTTAAATTCTGCCAATCAATTAGATAATCTTCAACTATAGAAATTAGAATCCAAAATATAACAAGTATTATGTTCTTTTGATCCAGTACTATCATTTTGAATATAGATAGAATAATCGTGATGTCGTGTTTTTAATATCAAAACCAGCACTTATTATATTTTGAATACTATTCTGCCTATCAGAAATAGCTGTATTCAAAATTGCTTGATTAATTGTTGATGCCCATTTTTCATAGGAATCATTCAAATCCAAAGAATAATAACTGTCTGTTAATTTACTCATTGAGGATATGGAATCTGAACAGATGACTGGTAATCCGCTTGATTGTGCTTCTACCAAAACTACAGGTAAACCTTCATAAAGTGATGGCATAACAAAAGCATCCATTCCTTGCATAATTATATTGATATCACTTCGAACTCCTAAAAAGGAGATATTATCTGCTATCCCTAAAGTAGTTGCTAAAGATTTAATATTTGATTCAAGTTCTCCTGTACCAACTAATACTAAGTGATAGGTGTGATCTAACACCAATAAAGATTTAAGGACATGTAATAGAAATTCATGGTTTTTAACCTTCATAAATCTTCCCACATGTCCAATTACTTTTTTATTCTGTAGATTAAGGAGGCTTCTAATACCTTCTCGTTTTTCTAAATTAAAATTAAACTCAGCTGTATTGATTCCATTTTTAATCAATTCAGCTTTTCTAAGAATACCAGTTCCTCCATACATCCATTTTATTGCTTTGTCAGAACATCCAAGGTAGTGTGTAGCCAATTCTCGAATTGAAAGTTTGCCCAATGTATGAGTTAAATAATGAAGTTTATTCCCACTTATTTTTGAACTATGCGAATGAATAATTCGAGTTTTAATGCCGTAACGTTTAGCGAAAAACAAGGGTTCTACAGAGGATAATGATGATTCATGGTAATGAATCGCTTTATATTTATAAGCATTCTCTTTGAAAAATTTTTTTAGATTTCTAAGATAGGCCTGGTATCCCTCTCTACGAGGTGGAATATAGAAGATTTCTCCACCTAAACTATTAATTTCCTCAACATAATCTCCATCATGACGATTTATAAGAAAATCAAATTGGATTTTTGTTCGATCGATTTTCCTATAAATATTCATAATGAATGTTTCCATTCCTCCTCTATCAAGCCCTGGTAGTATTTGTAATACTCGAATCATAGAAGTTAGTTATTGCCTGTGTTTAAATAAATATATTTTTTGCATACATTTAAAAATATATTTATTTGATCCTAAAAGAAGAAATATTTTTTTTCTTTTTTCAATTGGTGTAAAAATAAGTTTTGTTTTCGAAAATTTGTTATAATTTAGAACCGTATGATAGTCATCCCAAGTAAAGATGTCGTTATTATTTTTTAACAAGCTGAACAAAAAATGATATTTTATATCGAATAATGCGGTTTGTTTTTGAGATTGAGCCTTTTCTGGTAACATTTGGTAAATTTTATTCAATGAACGCAAAGTATCTTCATATTTCTTTCTTGAGAATTTACTAGTACAACTATTTTCATTTGTTCTGTTATAATTATATAGTGGATCGTTGATTATCTTTATCCTATTTACTTCCCTTAGGTATTGAGCTAAAAATAACCAATCTTCTCCACAACTCATATTTTCATCAAATGATAAGTTCTTTGCTATAAGACTTTTATATAATGCCCCCCACACTCCTAAGGTGGTTTTACGACTAATTATTTGATAAAGATATTCTTCCTTCTTTCTTAAAGGAGTAATCTTACGAACAATTTTTTCTTGCGTTTTCTCATTGAAAATCTCAGCAAAAGAATGTCTAATATAATCGTAATTATTTCCTTCTAATAATAATTTTTCAAAAGTGTCTAACTCCAGCCAATCATCAGAATCTAAAAAATATATCCATTCACCAGTGGCATGTTTTAATCCGAGATTTCTGGCAGAGGAAACACCTCCGTTCTCCTTATTAAATAATCGGAATCTTGAATCTATTGATTCATATTCCATACATATCTCCTTTGATCTATCAGAGGATCCGTCATTTATTAATAATACTTCAATATTGTTATATGATTGATTTAGAAGACTGTTGAGGCACACGCTTAAATATTTTTCAGCATTATATACTGGAATTATAATAGAAATTTTAGGATGAGAATACATATTATTTATTATGGGATTTTCTTTTCGTGACTGTTTTGATATTATCCTATTCTTCATTTAAGGCTACGATCATATTTTTTTTCATCTGTTAGTTGTATAGAAGTATTTTTTTGTAATAAGTAGACTCCTAATAATTTAAACTTATTGCATATTACCGTACCTGTCCAATGGCGTATTGCCGTAGGACGTAAGTTAGCGGAGACCAATGAG
>CAYSMP010000155.1:0-9444 GCA_964432215.1 uncultured Sangeribacter sp. | reverse complement strand
CAGGAATAACTTTATCAACGCCTTCTTTGAGAGGAAACGCCCAAAATGATCAAGGCTTTCCCGGAGGAGAAGTTTTATCCGATGATTTCAAAATGTGGTTGAATCGTCATCCCGGTCTCAGCATAGACGAAGCCCTACACCGCTACCGAGACGAACAAAAAGCGAAGCAACGCAGAAACGGTCCCAGACTCCACTAAATTTTTACACTACCAAGTAAGTATCCACATCTCTTGATGGCGTAAATATAGCTGTATAGTATTTTTTCTATCGTGCGTCTGAAATATTTATTGTTAAAAGGACTCGTTCATTACTGAATAATGAAATTTTTTTCGTAACTTTGCAAACTACCTGTGGAGGGTAGTCTGACAAAGACCGAAATGAAGATATAGTAAGAACCGAAATATAAATAAAATAAGAGAACTTTCTTATAGTTGAAAGGCTTGGTCGCCTGTCAGAACTATAAAGAAAGTTTTTTTATTATAGCCATGACGTTCAGCCTTGAGCAAGAAGAAGACAAAGACATACGACATTCCAGAAGAGATTGCCGCTACAATAGTCGCAGAGAGGAAATCACTCTACGGCATTAAGACGTACGTCAGTCTGTTTAGTAGTGCAGGCATAGGATGCTATGGCTTTAAGGAGGCTGGGTTTAGCTGTATTGCGACAGTAGAGTTGTTAGAACGGCGTCTAAAGATACAGCAATATAATGACAAGTGTATGCTTTCTTCTGGATATATCTGTGGAGACATGACCCTTACTGAAACAAAAGAAAAGATATTCAGAGAATTAGATGTATGGAAAGATTGCTTTGGGATAGATGATCTTGATGTGCTGATTGCTACGCCCCCTTGTCAAGGAATGTCCGTTGCTAACCATAAGAAAGGAGATGAATTAAAGAGGAACTCTCTTGTCGTTGAATCAATTAAAATCACAAAGGAAGTATTACCTAAATTTTTTATCTTTGAGAATGTCCGTGCATTCTTAAGTTCAGTATGTACCGATATCGATGGCAGGGATAAAACAATTCAAGAGGCTATTACTTTCAATCTTGGAGGTCATTATAATATCCTTTATCGTGTTGTGAACTTCAAAGATTACGGTTGTCCATCCAGTAGGACACGTACTCTTGTTCTCGGTGTGCGAAAAGACTTACAAGATATTACGCCATTCGATATCTTCCCCTCTCGGGAATCCGAAAAAACTTTAAGAGAAACTATTGGGCATCTTCCATCCCTTAAAGTTATGGGTGAAATCTCAGAAGATGACATCTATCATAATTTCAGAAAATATGCCCCTCATATGGAGAGCTGGATTTCAGAAATTAAAGAGGGGCAATCAGCATTTGATAATGACGACATAGCCCGTATTCCTCATACAATTAAAAATGGCGTGATAGTATACAATGCCCAGAAAAATGGAGATAAGTACACACGTCAATATTGGGATAAGGTTGCTCCTTGTATCCATACTCGCAATGATATAATGGCGAGTCAGAACACTGTACATCCAACAGACAATAGAGTCTTCAGTATAAGAGAAGTAATGTTGATGATGTCAGTTCCATCTTCTTTTAAATGGACTAATATTCCTTTTGAAGATCTGAATAAATTAACTCTTAAAGAAAAGCAATCTTTTCTGAAAAAAGAGGAAATGAATATTCGCCAAAATCTTGGAGAAGCTGTTCCTACGATAATATTTCGTCAAATAGCCAATAAAATCCGTAGATATTTGGAAAGACCAATTTTTTCAAATGCCGAGGCTGCTACATTAGTCAAAGAAAATCGACTTGATACGCAAGACCGAATTTTAAGTTATATAAGTAGAAGTAAATCCTCTTTTTCAAAGCTTTCTCGCATAGTCGAAATGGCAAACTCGGAAAGAGATAATACGGCTGCGTACTATACTCGTCAAGATATATGCTATGCAATTGTAAATAACCTGCCCCAGGCGAAGAATTTTAACTCTTTATCTATATTAGAACCTTCGATTGGAGTTGGGAATTTTATTCCATCTTTAATAGAGAAATACTCGTCTGTATCTTCGGTTTCTATTGATGTCGTGGATATAAATCCATCATCCATAGAATTGTTGCAAGAAATGCTGAAGAAGATGGAAATCCCTGACAATTTCAAAATTAATTTTATTAAAGGGGATTTTCTATTACTGAATTTTGATAAAAAATACGATATTGTTATTGGGAATCCACCATATATGAAGCTTACTGGAGATAAAAAGTTAGCTTCTCAGTACAAAGCCTATGCAAAAAATAAGGAAACCAACAATGTATTTGCATTCTTCGTAGAAAAGGCTATATCGTTAGGGACTTATGTTTCTCTAATTGTTCCTAAAAGCATTATCAATGCTCCTGAATTTAATATTACAAGGAACATCCTGAATTCCTATGCTATTACCCATATAATAGATTTTGGAGAAAAAGCATTCAAAGGAGTTAAAATTGAGACTATTTCTTTTACAGCAAACACTAGAATTAAATCAAATCAAACGATTATATACTCTTACATAAACAACACCATTCGTCAAGTAGCACAAAAATATATAGTAGATACAATGTTTCCTTATTGGTTGCTTTATCGAAATGAAGAATTTGACAAAGTTGCTGATTCAATGGAATTTGGTATCTTTAGATCGTACAGAGATAGAGTAATTACTAAGTCTGTTACCAAACCACATGGGAAAGTTAGAGTTCTGAAATCAAGAAATATCGGCAATAATGAAATTATTGATATTCCGGATTATGACTGTTATTTGGACGATGTGGAGACTTATGATGTATCTAAATACTTGAATCATACGGAGTGTGTGTTACTTCCAAATTTGACATACAATCCTAGAGCATGCTTCTTGCCTAAGAATTGCATAGCGGATGGTTCTGTAGCAATCTTAACTTTGATCAATCCTGAATATAAGGTCTCTACAGAGGATTTGGCATTCTATGCAACCGACACTTTTTCTAAATTCTATGCAGTTGCAAGAAATTTGGGGACTCGTTCTTTAAATATTGACAACAACTCTGTTTTCTTCTTTGGTAAACTTATAAATGCAGACTTATGAGAGATACGATAAACGAATTCTTAAATCAGTATGACCTTGATGTTCGCAAAAGTGGAGATGCTAGGTTTGCAGACCAGAAATGTACTCCTGATGTAGTATGCTTTATCGCCGACTGCGTATTGAATGTTGTTCCGCCGGGTCAAGACTTCACTGTAAATGATATTTGGAATTCTCAGTATTTTATCAAAAATGCGGTAGCTGTATTTGGGAAACCACTCCCCACAAATGCTTCTGCAAGACATGAATATGATAAGTTTATCCAACAACCGTTGCGTCTTCTTAGTTATGCACACATCTTAAGTGTATATAAATCCGGAGGAACTAATATATATTCAATTTCCAATGAAGAATTATTGGACTATATTTCTCGTCGTGAGCGCAACACATATAATTTCCTATACTGCTATTTCCATAAAGTGATGCGAGATAGTGGAATATGGAAATATTTTGAAGAGTTCATTGAGAAATCCTTAAAAGGCAATTGTTCTAAATCAGACTATCTGTACCTAAGAGATAAGTTTATTCGCTTTATGATTGGTAACACCAAGATTAACACGGAGGTAGAGGTGCGACGGATATTTCCTAAGATTGTTAATGTTTTCGCAGTTGAGAATGGAATATGTGGCTCTGAAAGAGGCACCTTATCCAAGTATCCATTCACTTTTTCTGACCTGATGTATAATCGTAAGAATTGGCGAGATTTAAATAAAGATAAATTCTTAACGCGCCAAGAAGCAGCTGAAGAAAAAATTGATAAGCAACAAGAGGCATATAATGCTTACTATGTCCAGAAGGCAATTGCTCTTATACGAAAGATTCAGACTGAGAGTGAAGTTCATGATGCATGGGCTAATGGCCCAGCGACACAGGTACATCACATATTTCCGAAATCTCAATTCCCGGCGATCGCCCATTATGTAGAAAACCTTATTCTTCTCACTGCCACTCAACATAATACAAAGGCTCATCCGAAAAACAACACTCAAATTGTAGATAAGGATTATCAGCTTGTGTGCTTATTGGCGAAGTCTGATACCATAGAACAATCCCTCAAACGAGTAGGCGAACGATATTATCGTAAAGAATCATTCGTGTATGTGATAAATACAGGTTTGTCTTGCGATTTGAGTATGCATCTATCATTCTCAGATATTAAGAGAAATCTTATAGAATTATACAATCGAGCATAAATTACATATAAACAACATGAGAACATTTGGAACTCAAAATCAGATGAAGTTTGCGGATGACCATGAATTCTTTAAATTTCTTGGATATCTAGCAAAATCCGACGATAGTTCGTCGTTAGTATGGGAACACAATGAAAACCAAGGAGCATGGGGTAGTGAAGGTCGCATACAATTGTACAAACCACTGCCCTACGAATGGGATGTCAATGTCACAGCTGGGACAGGGAATATAATAGGAAGAATCAATTGTAATGATTTTGTGGAATATATCTGCAATACTTTTGGTTTCGCACATGGAAAAGCTCAAGATGCTTCAGCCATACGCAGGACTATCCCAGACAACTATATAACTGACTTCGAAGCAGGACTAAGCTTATAATATTTCCTCATGGCTCTTAGAAATGTTAATATTACCAACGATAGTATATCTCGTAATATAACCTCTGATTATCGCAAAGCTATCTGTGAGTATATTTGGAATGGATTTGATGCTAATGCGACTAGAGTAGATTTGCGTTTTGAATCAAACGATTTAGGGGGCATATCATTATTAGAAATTGAAGATAATGGTGATGGAATTGACAGGTCGTGTTTGGAACAAACATTTGGTTGTTTTCAAGACTCTATAAAGAAAAAGTCATTTCAATGGAGTTCACAAATTAAAGGGAAAAAAGGTAAAGGTCGATATTCTTTTAATTGCTTTGCAACTGATGCTATTTGGGAATCAGTATTTATTCATGATAATAAGCACGTTAAACATAAGTTGAGCATAAAAGCTGGTTCAAATCATCATTTTGATGATGGAAATCCAGAAGACTTAAAAGTAACAACAGATTCTACAGGGACTATTGTAAGATTTATAAATGTTCAAATTACAGAGGAACATCTTAACTCTCAAGATTTTTATGATTATCTTAAGAGGGAGTTTGCCGTGTTTTTACAACTAAACAAATCGTTTAACAAGAATATCTATATAAATAATGAAAGGCTACGATTTGAAACAATCATAGGTGAAACCGTTACACAGAATCTTACTATATCTGTAGATTCGGAATCCTATGACTTTCAAATATCTTTTATTCGTTGGAATGAGAAGATAAAGGAAAATTACCTCGCATATTTTCTAGATGAAGACATGTATGAACGATATGAACGAACTACATCTTTAAATAGGAAAGATACAGAGTTTCACCATAGTGTATGCGTCATTTCTGACTATTTCAATACCTTTGAACCGAATAACGGCGATGGTGGCATTGCCCTAGATGGAACTCGAAGTCAGAAAGATAAAATCTTTACTAGTCTGTTGCGAGAAGTGCGAGCTTTTCTCCTGCTTCAAGAAAAGAAATTTGTACAAGAAATAGGAGCGTCTGCATTGATTGAACGATATAAACGAAATGGCATAATCAGAGAACCAAAAAATGATTATGATTCTATCGTTGTAGATGATTTGATATGTGCCGTTAAATGTATATATTGCGTTCAGCCCAAAATTTTTACGAATTTAAAGAACACGCAGGCTAAAACATTAGTTGGTTTTTTAGAATTGCTATTACAGACTGACAAAAGAGACGATGTGATAACAATACTAGAAAGCGTAATCCAGCTAACTGAAGAAGAACGTAAATCTTTAGTTGAAGTCTTGCAACATACAGAGCTGTCCAGAATTGCAGAAACAATTAAACTTTTACAAAATAGATGTCAAACAATATCTGCATTAAAATCTGCTGTTCACAATAAGGAATTAGGTATGAATGAGGTGGATGATATCCAATCTCTTTTGCCGAATGCATTTTGGATTTTTGGTGAGGAATATAATATTGTAACAGAGGCAGAACCGGATTTTGAACAAGCTTTGAATACCTATATAGAAAAATTAAGAACTGTAAAAGGTAAAAGTAGGAGTAGAGGCAATAGACGTAAATTAGACCATATAGATAAAAACAAGGAAATGGATATTTTTGCTTTCCGCCAGAATATCCATTCTAACAATATCGACAATATTGTAGTTGAATTAAAACACCCCAATGTAAAATTAGGTGAAATTGAAGTAAGCCAAGTAAAAACATATATGAATGTTATTACTTCGGCTCCAGAATTTAACGCACCCAATATGAGGTGGAAATTTTATCTTGTGGGTAATGATTTTGACTCATCTGGCTACATTCCTCGTGAGATAAAAAGCAATGTAAACTGGGGGAAAGAGGGATTAATCCAACACGTTGAAGAAAATGGAATCATTTATGAAATTTTTGTAAAAAAATGGAGTGAATTGTTTTCTGACTTTGAAATACGCCATAATTTTTTATTGAAAAAACTTCAATTGAAAAGAATGGCGTTATCAACAAAGCATTCAACTAAAGAAGAAATCCATCAAATAGTTGAAACGAATAAGGAATGAGTTCGATAGTGAATTGTGCTTGTTGATTTTATATATGCCTTAAAATACAAATATAACTTTGAAATAAATTTTGCGACATACACCACATCACGCTTCCAAATCTAATGTTTTTACACCACATTTGGAAGCGCGACAGCTGCATGAGCTACAAAAGTCGTAGATACCCAAAGTTGTTGACACCTCGAATCGCGTATTATACAAGAGTGCCAAATGGCATATTTTTTACCTACATTTGGCACCGTCGTGGATAATGACAATCAGTTTAGGTTGGTTCGGGCTATATATACGCCCGATGAACTAAACCTAACTATATATGTGTCGGGTGAAAAGAAAAACATGAGCTTGGGGGTTGACTTGGGGGCAACCTACAAGTCACCCCCAAGTCGGGGCACAAGATAATAAGCTTAGAATGAATACGAAACAATTTGACTTAGTGCATCTGCATCAAGTCAGGCACCAAGTTATTCAGAATACTTCTTCTTTTGCGCAGTTGACGATTGCGTCTATGTCGTCGGCGATTTCGTCGGAGGAGAGCTTGATATAGTCGTAATATCCTTTGCATCTTTAGCATAAAGAGCATTAATCCAACTCATTTCAGTAATTTCTACTTGATAGATAAAGGTCTTATTTTCATCTCATAATCAGATGATGCTCTATCAATATACATCTCAAATTCCTCAATGCCCTTTTCAACAGCGATACCATGAAGGATCTTTTTATTTATTTCTGAGATCTCACTACCATAATAAATTCCAGTAGGGGCATATTTTATACTTGGATGAGTATTATTCTGATCTGCTGAATTAATCAAGCGCCATTCTTTCTCATATTCCCAATCTAGTGATTTATAGAGAGAGCACTTAATTTTGTCAAGTCTGTCAATCCGAGCCATGGGTAATCCCAATTTTTGTCCAACGCACCACCCAAGCATATTGGTAGAATCATGTCTTCTTGAAGAGTATATTATTGGGAAAAGCATTATCCCATTAGGCTTCGATAAAATTAATGATTTCAGATCATATGAAAGAGCAAATCCTTTATGGTAATCAGCATAATGCGCCCACATTGTCGGTGATTTTATCGTTTCGCTAAAGCAGGCATAAGACTCACTTTCACGTAACCCTGCCTCAAATTCAGAAACACTCTCATTGAGTGCATTCAAGACGTGTTCCAACCTATCCAAGTCATCATTACTGGGTTTCATATTCCCAGCTTGTTTACTACTAAATTCAAGCATTTGATCTAGCACATCTTTGGGAAAAACGCTCTTTATCTCGTCCGGAATTTCAACTCCGTTCAATAATTGTTCTCGCATAAAAGTCATTATAGCAAAAAGATTTGCGGGAGGGCATTGCCTTATTGCTTCAAAACTAGAGGATGTGATAAGGGTATCATACGGATCATTAAAATCTTTAGCACGAGAGAAAAATATTAAATCCTTATCAAATGCACTCAAAGAATACTCATTTATTGTACGGAATCGGAATAGTTGTGTAGGTATTATTTTCATTAACGCATCCGCAATAGGCATTAAATAGTCATTTGCATCCGTACAGTATTCAGGAATGTTAGTGTCTTCCAATAATTTCACAAAATCTTCTTTATTCATATTTATTAGATGTATTATAAATTTCTTATTTCAAAATACTTCTTCTTTTGCTCCGTTGACGATTGCGTCTATCTCGTCGGCGATTTCGTCTGAGGAGAGCTTGATGTAGTCCATGAAGGTCTTTTGGGTCTTGTGACCGCTGACGTGCATCATCTGGACGATGGTAAACTTATGGGAGAGATACATGTTGGTTATGCCACTGCGTCGGGCTGTGTGGGTGGTAACACAATCATACCGAGGCATTAGCACTTCGCCTTTTTCGTTGCGCTCTACTGTCATTTCGCCAAGCTCCTCCTTTTTCTTTTGCTTCATCGTCAGCTTGGTGGGCACCTTAACCGCCAATGTCGGCACAGTTGCCGAAAGGTCTTTCAGTATCTCCTTGATGTAGCGGTTTAGAATCTGGTCAACAACTGACGGCATTCGGTAGTTGTATTTCTCGCATATGGCTTTGAGGTTGGGATTCATTATGGGGATTTTTACCTCGTTACGTGTTTTCTGCTGGATCAATCGGATAATAGGTGTGCCTTTAGCCGTTGTAGTGAAATCCTCCGGCTGGATATTGTTATAGTCACTTACACGCTGACAGGTATAGCAACCAACGAGAAAAATATCACGGACTTGGTCTTTAAGTCCTGTCAACTCCATATCCGCCAATGCCTGCAACTCCGTTTCCGTCAGATAAATCTCAACTGCCTTATCACTTTCCTCTACCTTACGTTTGGAGAAACAACTTAATGCGCGATCATTGTTGTGCAAGCCGTCCTCATAAGCATAACCGACCATTGCTCTGAAAGAAACAAGATACTTGTTCACAGAACTTCCCATGTAATCCAGCATCTTCATGTGAGCAAGGAATTTTGTAACCAATTCCCGATCAACATCTGTCCATGTCAGTTTATGCCGAGGGTCAAAACCATTATATAGTTTTCGGAAACTCCCCCATGCCTTACAGCTACCAGGAGTATATGGATTATTTCCGTTGAGACGTTTGCCTGTCTTAATGTCATTTACAAAGCGATCAAGGAAATTCCAGATATTGGCACGTTCGGCAGCGGCAGCACGTTGAGCTTTCTCTGCTTCCTCGCGCTGTTCTCGTTCTGCTTTTTCTTTTGCCAAAACCTCCGCCTCCTGCTGGCGACGGATAATCTCAGATTTCTCCGGGTCCGCAATAG
>CAYSMP010000154.1:0-9487 GCA_964432215.1 uncultured Sangeribacter sp. | reverse complement strand
TGGAAAATGTTATCTACAACGAACTACGAATGAGAGGGTACTCTGTGGATGTTGGAGTAGTGGAAACACGTCCGGTTGGAGAGGATGGAAAACGTATAAGGAAGCAATATGAGGTTGATTTTGTAGTCAATCGTGGTAGTCAACGTTACTACATACAGTCTGCGTTCATTATGCCTACCGATGCAAAAGAACGTCAAGAGTCAGCATCCTTGCTTAATATTGATGATTCTTTTAAGAAAATTATTATAGTAAAAGATCATATAAAGCCTAAGCGCAACGAGGCTGGAATCATAACAATAGGTTTAATGGACTTTCTACTGAAGCCAGAATTGCTTAATTGGTAAGAGGAAACATATACATAATTGAAGAGGAGTGTGGCACGTCTTGGTAAAAAAGTAGCTATAATCCCCCTAACCCTATGATCATGTGCAATCTTCCTGATTATGTCATACGGATGTGATTCATGCTTTAACAAATTGATTTCCAAATCTCATAAAGGGATGATAAAGATAGAGACAAAAGATTAAGACTGTCCTAAACAGATGGTCTTTTCTCTTTGGATAACAATAGTCGAAAAAATCAGAGGCACACATTTTAGCATTGACATTGTTGATACTCACCAAATCGTTGAGATACTGATATATAAATAAAATATGATGCGTTGACAAAGGTTGACAAAACTTAATTTCAGCTGAAATCCATAGCCAAACGTTGACACTTTTAAGTATATCTATTATTCTTTAATTATTTTTAGTAAAAAGGATAAATATATTGTTATCCAAACCTTTATCTTGGTGGGAATAGCGTTGCCTTACTGTCTGAATCGACTGTCAACTTTGTCAACTGTGTAGAATATATAGTCATATTTTTTGGTAAAAACATTTTCGGTAATATCTGTAAGCTCGATTAAGAGAATGGCAGCAGTAACTTCACACAGAATAACGCTCGCTGCGGATAATCGATGTACATAAGAAAATGGCTTTAAGCTAGATACACTTACTATTTTATAATACCCTATCTGTGAGGAAAGACGAGATAAATTAATGCCCGTAGAAAAAGCCTGTATGTGGAAATTTTTTGTTAACTTTGCAACCTATTAAAACGCTAATCTGAAAATGACCAGTCAGTAATTACAAAGACATATGGCGAGAGTCGATCTAACTTTGGGAACATCCTTGTAGTCGTTACGGGCTTTGGTCGGCTTTCAGATGCTACAAAGATGTTTCTTGTTTTTCGAATAATGCCCATGAAGGACTATGATGATTTATATACATACAAAAGAGAAAACATTCACGATATGGATGTCAACTCCGATTATGAGATAAATATAGGTGAGCTTTCCATCATCGGCTTGCCATTTACATAGCAATATCTATTCGATGAAGTTGACCTTGACTTTAACGAATATATTGACATACTCGGCTATCGAGCCAGCTGCACGAACATTCAGTTCGCGTACTAGCCATACCTTTGCTTCACAAAACAAAACTTATATGGAAATAATTCAAGTAAAGAATATAACATTACCCGATGGCCATAGGTACGATGGTTGGGGGTACAATAACCATGGAGAATTTATCCCACAAGGATGTGGAAAGAAATTCTTCAATGGTTACTACGCATACGGCAATTTTCGAATGGGAGAATTGAATGGGCCTGCAATAGTAAGTCACGACATGTATATGAATACTACCCACTTCAAAAACAATCGTGGTAATGGGTGGGGCTTGTGTATAAATCGTGGACAGCTTACGGAATTTGGCTATTATGAAAATAGCCAACTAAAGATTGATCTATGTGACTTTGCACTATGGTATTATACTAAGATGCAAAACGCTAATCGCGACGAGAATATGCTCTCTATGTATACCTACAAAGAATCTCACGAAGTTGCGGAGTTATTGATTGGTTATAAACCTACAGCTGTGCAGAATGGCGTAGGACTTGTTGGCATGGGATTTCATTTTATGGCAGATGGCTCAGTGTGGATGGGTAATACCGCAACACGGAAGTTTACTGGGAAACTCATTCATTTCTGTGCCGATGGGAGTGTTGATTGCGGTGAGTTTGAAAATGGGTCTCTTGTTGAGCGCATGGAACTCCAAGATATCATAAATGCATATTATGGTACATATGATTTTGGCGAAGATGACTTGTTTGCAAATATTTTTGGTAAACGCAAACCCAATCCCCAAAGAGAGCAATTCAGAGGTGCAAAGGAGATTGTGCCTAATCACAATTACTTCACTGGGCTTCCAACTTCTTCTTCGGTACGAGTTGAATCACCCAATAAATACTCAATGCAGTATCATGTTAAGGAAATCGATTTTTCGGCAACCGGCGATTTTGTCTCATTAGGTGAATGGGACGAAAACAAAGAGAATTGGATCATAGGAGATGATGCAATTGTAACTCCGCATGGAACTCTTAAAATATTAGATGCAATTTTCGTTGAAGAAGGACCTCTGGTGGGCGTTCAATTATCTGTGTCGGGTTGGCTCAGTATGGATGAATGCGAGTGTTCGGAAGGTAATGAGGATAAAATATATGTCGGAACCCTCGCACTTATGCGCCAACCACACAACGCATGGCTTTGGGCTTACCTTTTCGACAAAGATAATAAACCCATTGCAAACTTCTGCGGTCATGATGACATAGAGGGCCTTGCAAACTTTATTCCTTTCTTGAAACGTAAATATCTAAAGAAATAAATATGATTGTTGACATCATTTCAATCCAATCAATCCAAAATAATACATATGGGGATTGTTTGTTGGTTAAGACACATCCGATTATTGACTCTCCTTTTGGGTGGGGTGGGTGTGTTGACATGACAAGAGAAATTCTTCTCATCTATCCTAACAATAAAACGATGTTTGCGTATCTTAATAACGCAAAAGTTAATGACGAGGAGTACTTTGAATTTGCAGAAGATGGTGCATTTTCTTATGAGCGAGTTAGCGGAATCGGAGCTTGCTATGTTCATAATTCATTCTTTGAATCCAAAGATGAATCAAAAGAGTGTGGAAATCCCGTCGACTTGGGACTATCTGTCCTATGGGCGGACATGAACATTGGGGCCTCCTCACCCAGTCAAGGAGGAACTTTATTTGGTTACGGAGACGTTTCCGGTGAAATGTGGTCTGAAGATGAATCAGACTATCCTTCAATTGCTATTACGAGAACAAAATATGACATTGCCAAATTTCTATGGGGCAATGGTTGGAGGATGCCCACGGCAGAAGAACTTGAAGAATTATCCGAAAGATGCAAATGGACTCCAGTAAATCTAAATGGTGTTCGTGGAAGTCTTGTAACCGGACCTAATGGTAATTCAATATTTATGCCTTATGCCGGAAGCAGAATAGGTGTAAATACGTATCGTGTAGGTCAAATGGGAGAATGCTGGGCCGGGACATTAAGCAAGTTTGGAAGCCCTGTCAATATGATGTTCTTTGGTAACAGTGCCACGCTTAATTGGGGTGCTTCAGCTGCATTGGGTGCAACTGTTCGACCTGTAAAAGATAAATAGTCCTAAAGTTTTGATTATTGTGCGAACGAACAACCAGTTCGCACAATAACTATAACTTTGCAACGTCAAACTATAAATAATTGTTATCCCCATGGAAAAGAAGCATATTGAGAATTTTGCACATCAAGAATTTTCGAACGTACGTATCCTTGTCGATTTTCAGGACTACAATATAAACCAAGACCGACGGCTGTTAATACCATTCTCATACTATCAGCACTATGGACTAATGAATCAAGATGGTGAGGTTGTAGTTGAGCCAAAATACGATCGTATACTCGACTCATGTCTTGAAGACTCCTATTTGATTCGTGTTGGAATTACCTATACCTATGGATTTAATCGAGCCACTAAAGAACCGAATACCTATTCTAAAACAAAATGGGGCTTACTTGACAGCCGTGGTAACGTCCTTCTGGAAACCGAGTATCAAGGAATTGGCATTTCAACTGATAGAAGATTGCTGACACTACATCACCTCGACCGCCAATATGAGGTTGTAACTATTGACGGTGAGATCATTGTTCCCAAAGGGAAGTATCCATGGATTGACTCATTTGATAGTGGCTTTGCACGAGTAAATTACTTCGATGGAGAGCACAAAAAGTACGGACTTATCGATTCAACTGGTAAAGAAGTATTGCCATTAAAATATTCTAATATTTGGAATTTTTATAATCGAAATCGCAAGTGGATTACGGTTGAAGCGATTGATGAACAGGGAAACAAGAGGGTTGGCCGCTTTACATTTCTTTCACGTAAACTTGATATTTAGGAATGCCGCTTAACAAGAAAGCATTAACAAGAATTGCCTTGCTTGACAGACTGCTGTCAAACCACCGTAAGGCTTACTCTATTCAAGATATGACTGAGTATCTTGAACAAGAGATGCCCAACTATGGATTTGAGCCCGTTACTCGTCGATGTGTAGAGAAAGATCTTGTTTACTTGAAAGAAAATACGCCTTTCGAAGTAGAGTTTGAAAGATATTTTGTCCCATCTCCGACAAAGTCCGGAGATGGATCGTATATGAAGCCGTGCATAAGATATGCGGACCCATCGTTCTCAATCTTCAAGAAACCGCTTTCCGAAGATGAGTTATCTTTGCTTACTTCGGTTCTATCAACCCTCGGTAGCTTCGCGGGACAGCCAAACTTTGAATGGCTTGATGCGCTTGCACAGAAGCTTAAAATCAGGCGATATCCACAGATTATCTCAATGTCAAAGAACCTTGAAACCAATTCTACACTTCTTGCCGAACTTTTCGCTGCCATTAGTTCCAAGTCAGCTATAAACTTGCATTACCACAAGTTTGATAGAGAAGAGATAAAATCGGTCACTGTTTCACCATACCTTCTGAAAGAGTACAATTGTCGATGGTATCTTTTGGCAAGTCCATTTGACAGCGACCGCATTCTTAGCTTCGCACTTGACCGTATCAACGGATTTGATTATGCCAAGGGATTGACATTCAAACCGGCAATTGAGGATTTTACCGAGCGCTACGAAGATATTATAGGAGTCACATATTATGAAGACCGACCGGTAGAGAAAATTGTATTCTGGATGCACGAATCATCTGTGCCTTATCTTGAAAGTAAGCCTATTCATGGCTCTATGCACCATATAAAGGGAGAAGAATCGGACGCACTTAATGTCCAATATCCGTCATTACCAGCTGGAAACTTTTACTATATTGAGTGCATCGAGAACTATGAGCTTATCCGTGAACTTACCACATATGGTAGCAACCTCATCGTTTTATCTCCATCTCACATAGTTGAACGGGTTGCTTCAATTGTGGAAGAAATGAATGAACAATATAAAGCACTCGCCGCGAACAAAGAGTTCGGACTCCCATCATAACTTTGCATCGTCAAACAAAAACATTACAATTATGGAAGAGGAATACTACGACGATTATGAAGACACCTGTGGTTCACACTACGGATAATATGCCGGCACTTATGCCCAGGATGTAGCAGGTTATTCTGATGACGTTATCAACGATGCCTTTGATGGCGAGCCCGATGCGTATTGGAATATTGACTAATAAACATATCATAGCGAACAATAGGTTCGCAGATTTTTAGTAACTTTGCACTTACAAAACGAACATTGACATAGTGGGTCGAAGCAGACATTTTGAAAATGCCCGACGAATTGCCGGGTACTTCTCCCCTGAGGGGAGACTTCCAATGGTCAATTGGCTTCTATGCGATTACCGTGTCTACTTGCGGTGCAGTGGCTCCTCATCCGACAAGTTAATCGCTATGAATGTACAGATTTAATAATCAATGATTATGAAATCTGTATTATGAAGGTCTTATAAGACATAAAGAAAACAATGTTTCGACCTGCTACGTCAATATCTTATACAAAACTTCAACTCTAAATGGATAGACAAATTCTCATGGAAAAGGTACAAGCCCTCAAAAATAGGTTTGACCTGCTTAAACTTCTGAATGAAATCAAAGCCGATTTGCTTGGCTCGGCGGCCTATCCATTTACTATGAAGAAACTCCTCATTCTATGTAACCCAAAGAATGATGGAGAAAAAAAGCAAGAGCGTTATCGCTCATTCTCAATTCCCAAAAAGTCCGGTGGCGAGCGCACAATCAGTGCCCCATGTGGAAACCTCAAATGGATACAGCTTTGTGTCAACGAGATTTTCAAAGCCATTTATACCCCATCGCCCTATGCAATGGGATTTGTCGAGGGGCGTTCAATCGTTGACAATGCTCGGATACATACGAATCAGAACTATGTCTTCAACATAGATCTGAAAGACTTCTTTCCGAGTATCGACCAAGCGCGTGTCTGGAAACGTCTCCAACTCGCACCTTTCAACTTCAACGCAAAGGTTGCATCAGTAATAGCCGGTCTCTGCTGCATGAGAGTTCTCCGCAACCGCGAAGATCTCTCGTTTGAGGAGGCTTTCATCCTGCCCCAAGGTGCTCCTACTTCCCCTTTGTTGACCAATGCCATCTGCGACACTCTTGACCGTCGCTTGCATGGATTGGCCAAACGTTTCGGTCTTCACTATTCTCGTTATGCTGATGACATAACATTCAGTTCAATGCACAACGTATATCAGTCAGGTGGCGATTTCCTAAAAGAGCTTGAACGTATCATCACCGACCAACGATTCATTTTCAATGACAAGAAAACACGTCTTCAGCATTGCTCTTGCCGACAAGAAGTGACTGGTATTACTGTTGGGCAAAAGTTGAACGTTGCGCGCAAATATGTAAAGGATGTGCGAGCAATCCTCCATATTTGGGAGAAGTATGGTATCAATGCAGCATACGCAACATTTTATCCTCGCTACAAGAGTGAAAAATGCCAACTTCATCGTGGTGATCCAAATATTGTTAATGTTATCTCAGGTAAGCTATGCTACTTGAAAATGGTGAAAGGAGAAAGTGATTCGGTATACACAAAACTTTTTGCCCAATTTACTCGACTTGCTTCTACAAAGCAGTCGGTAGACCTGCCAAAAGATATAGACTACCTTTTCACAATGCCTCTTATTGCATTTGAAAAGAAATTAGACTGTAAGTTGGAATACCGTACTCGAGCACACGATAATAAGCCATACGCTTGTTTCCATTTCCAGGATCGTTTCTTTATTGTTGCTGTCAGCAAGAACCTCGATGTCAACAATCTCCCTGGGAATGTGGAAATTTCACTGACTCGTATGGCTATCCCTATACCGTTTTATATTGCGCCCGGGCAACCAATACCTAAAGTTAAGCCCACAAAAATTCAAGTCGGCTACCTGCTTCATAAGCCTTATACTGGAAAAAAAACTAAAAAAGAAGTTTCCCCCCAAGAGCCTAACGATATCTCCGACAGTCTACGAGAATTTGTCCTTGGCTTGGCTGAACAATTCCCTGAGTTGCAACTTCATGACGATTTAGGCATTATCGCAAGACCACCAGAAACCGATATGCTCTCGCGTTTAGTTGACTCAAACTTTGACCTCTCAATCCTACCATAATATGGCACAAGACAGACGAAAGGAAGACCTCAAAAAGCTACTCGCTTTTCTCGGAAATATTATCCGCGAACCAGAAAATTCATGGTTCGTGGATGAATTGTATTCTATACTATCCTCTCGAAACGATAACGAAAAGAGTCTTGCCAAGATTGAGAAGTATCTTGGCCTCGACTATAATATCGATAAGTTTGTGCCTCTCATCGATTTTTCGTTTGTTGCAGACGAATACACACGCGAATGTTTCAATGCCGACTATCGCGAAATGCTGCGCAATAGATTCGGTTCGAGAAGCCATAAAATTGATTTCTCTGAATATTGTAGGTTTTCTCTAATCATTGCTGAACGAGCACTTAATATCTTTTACTCTAAGGAGATTGACATTGAAATAATTAAGAACAGGCTAAAAACATTCAATCCTTCAGCAAAGATCGATAATGCTGTAACATTGAAAGATATACCATTCAGTGTAAAGCTATGGAGCTTTTGTAACGAATACAAACTTAAGTCAGTCAAGCAGACACTTGACTCCGTCCGAGAAGTACGGAATATGAAAAGTCATGGACAAGTCTCAACTGAAGATGACGAGACTTGGTTTCAAGGCGTACATCAACAATTCAAAAAGTGCGGCTTTCCATTGCGTTCGGATGGCACCATTGACTGGTATACACTAAAAAATGAAAAGCCGGACTTGTGGGAGTATTATCAGACAGAAATCAAAAATACACTCGCACATAAAAGGTATATTCAGTTGGCATGGCAAAGAGAGCAACCCTTTGACGAAGTAAATAGTCGTCTTAAAGAGCTGGTGTCATTTATATCTACATTATTATATTAACTTGCGCTTCCGGATAATATGGTTGCTGTCATTCTGGTTTGTGAGTTGGATAAACTAAGAATCCTTGGTGGGATAAGCTGAGATTCTATAGTCGCCTGAACTGAGGTTCTCCGGTCAATCAAACTGAATATTCCCGTTAAAAATATCCTCGGGCGAAGATATTGTCAGACCAAAGTGATGTGAGCTATGGGTATTTGATATGATCAACCGGATTACTCAATGTCTTTTTTGTGATGGTTGAGAGTTCTCAGTTTATAGAGTCAGGGTCTTTCAGTCATTTAAACTGAGATGCTTCGGTTGCTTCCTCCGAGCACTCACGGTTTCCTGGACATCCCAACTGACGGCTTTTTGACGTTGAATATAGTTCGTTGGCTTTATTGTACGACTTGTTGAGGTCTCCCGTATACTCTTTCGCGAGGCGAAACAGCGATGAAATCGCCCCGACACTCAGGGTCGGCAAATCGCTTTTGTAATGACAAAAGTACAACTTGCTTGACAAAACCTGCAACGCAGTTCGATGTCTTCCGTAGCCATTTTTTACACGAATTTAGCAATGGTCATTGCTCTGGAAAGAAATGCACAACATAAATACACTGAGAACCTCAGTTCCTTAGACTTCGTAATCGGGTGATGGGGCTATGGAATATTGGTTGGTCAGTTTGCTTGACTGGGCTTTGCAGGTAAAATTAGCTGATGAACTGAGGACTCTGAATTTTTCAGATCCACTTTCGCAGAATGTCTGACTAAGGAACTGATAACTCCAGTTTTACAATGGCTTTAGACCGATAGTCGTAACGTCTTGTGTTCCCAGGGCATCGAACTGAGTAACCGGAGAGCCGAAAGTCTTGGATGTTAAGGTTAGGTGTAGGAGATACTTGGACAGATAAACCGAAGACTTCGAAAAAGCCATGCCAAACTTACGCCCGACATGGCTAAGGATAGTGTGTTTGGGTCAGTTCCCTTATGTTGAGTTAGGATACTTAATTAAGAGTGGAATCTTTCCGGTTGCGTCCTCTCTTCTTTCTAACTGGTTCATTTAGTTGGTCTCCATAAAGTACATAATCGAGGACTTTGCGGTTGGCTTCATCTACTTTCCGGCGGTCGAAGTCAATATAGA
>CAYSMP010000153.1:0-9672 GCA_964432215.1 uncultured Sangeribacter sp. | reverse complement strand
ATCATTTGATGCATTGAAGAATCATCATTTGATGCATTGAAGAATCATCATTTGACACATTTAGAAATCTTCATTTTATACATTGAAAATTCATCATTTGATACATTGAAAATTCATCATTTGATACATTGAAATATCATCATTTTGTACATTGAGAAATCATCATTTGATACATTCACAATATTAATTCATTGATAATAATTCAATAAAATTTTGATATTAACATTATATTTATTAAATTTGCAAAATAAATAAAATCAATCAAATGGCAGATTATAAACCACGCATAGTAGACTCACTGCTTTCTGAAAAACTGGAAGGTATGGGAGCGGTCTTGATAGAAGGTTTGAAATGGTGTGGGAAAACCACTACCGCGGAGCAAAAAGCACAGAGTATAATCTATCTTGACGAACCAGGGAAAAAGCAGCAATACATTCAAATCGCTACATTAGACCCGCAAAAATTGCTTATTGGAAAGTATCCACGACTACTTGATGAATGGCAGATTGTTCCGGATTTATGGGATGCCGTACGCTTCGCCGTAGACCATGGCGACCAAGAAGGTATGTTTATTCTAACCGGGTCTGCAGTTCCGTTATCGGAAGAGGAAAAACAAAAAATAAGCCATAGCGGTACGGGGCGAATAGCCCGAATTAAAATGCGGACCATGTCGTTATGGGAGTCGCAGGAATCATCAGGAGAAGTGTCTCTCAAGGATCTGTTTTCAAACAAGCAAGACATATATGGCATCGGCGAGACTGATCTTGAGAAGATCGCATATTACATATGTAGAGGAGGGTGGCCCAAAAGCATATCCCAACGACCACAAATAGCATTAGGGAGAGCTTTCGATTACTATGATGCAATTGTCAATACAGATATTTCCCGTACAGACAAAACCCTTACCAATCCGGAACGCGTCAAACTGATACTTCGGTCATATGCCCGACATCAAGGAGCACAGGCATCCATCGCGTCAATTCGCGATGACATAAAGTCAAACGACATCATGGCAATGGATGAACGTACGGTAGCCTCCTACATAGAAACTTTACGAAAGATATTTGTCATTGAGGACATGCCATCATGGAATCCGAATCTTCGTTCTAAAATTGCTATACGCACATCCGATACAAGATATTTTTCCGATCCTTCCATAGCATCTGCTTCTTTAGGCTTAGGACCTTCCGACCTAATCAATGATCTGGAAACATTTGGACTGTTATTTGAAACTTTGTGCGCAAGAGACCTACGAGTGTATGCAGAAGCCCTGGGAGGAAAAGTCTACCACTATCGGGATAGCAGTGGGCTGGAATGTGATGCAGTAATTCATTTACGCAACGGCTCATATGGACTAATTGAAATCAAATTAGGAGGAGACAATGCCATCGAAAATGGAGCAAAGACTCTCGAAGCGTTAACGAAAAAGATTGATACCACGCGGATGAAGTCACCAAGTTTCAAAATGATTCTGACCGCTGTTGGACCATTTGCCTACCGCAGAGCGGATGGAACATACGTGGTGCCTATAACCACTTTAAAAGACTGACACAATATGAACGAGATAGCAATATTGTCCATCATTTTTCTGAAGATTTCAATTTGATATTTGGAAATTAGGTTGTAACTTTGCATTGACAAACCTATTTTATCATGAAATCTACTTTTATCTCAGTCTTGGCTGGCGCCGCAATGCTTTTCGGAGCACTTCCGGCAACCGCCTTTGAATTCAGCAACGACCGAATACCGGAAGTGAAATGGGACGCGCAGAGCCTCATCATAGATGGCGACAGGGTCACCCCTGTCATGGGAGAGATCCACTATAGCCGTCTTCCGGAAAACGAATGGCGCTCCTCCGTCAGGAAAATGAAGGAAGGTGGCGTCACGTTCATCGCAACATATGTATTCTGGAACCATATAGAACAGAATGAAGGTCAATTCAATTGGAGTGGACAACGAAACCTTCGAAATTTTCTCGAGATCTGTAAAGAAGAGGGAATGCCTGTAGTGCTCCGAGTGGGCCCTTTCTGTCATGGTGAAGTAAGAAACGGTGGCATTCCTGACTGGATCTTCGATAAGGGTATCAAGTCAAGATCGGAGGATCCGGCATTTCTCGATGCTGTGACTAAGCTTTATCGTCAGATTTTCACCCAAACACAAGGACTGCAGTGGAAAGATGGAGGACCTGTCATAGCATGCCAATTCGACAATGAATACCGTGGTCATGGTTCATATCTTATGAAGCTCAAGGAAATTGCGGAAGGAATCGGCTTTTCCCTCCCTTTTTATACACGTACAGGCTGGCCGGAATTGAAAACTCCGGTACCCTACGGCGAGATGATCCCTCTCTATGGAGACTACGCCGATGGATTTTGGGAACGATCAATCGAGCCAACTGCGGGCAACTACTACAAGGCGTTCAACTTTAAGCCGTTTAGAAGTAGCACGGCAATAGCATCCGAACAGATCAAAGACCAAAAAGAGAAACTGACCGAAGGGGACGAGTTATACCCCTACTTCACCTGCGAGCTGGGAGGCGGAATGATGGGGGCATACCATCGCCGCCCATGGATATATCCGGAAGATGCTTACTCACTCGCCATCGTGAAACTCGGAAGCGGCAGCAATCTTCTCGGCTATTATATGTATCATGGTGGCACAAACCCAGAGAGCGATATTTACCTAAATGAGACACAACGCACTCCGGCTACAAACTACAATGATCTTCCTGTGAAAAACTATGACTTCCAGGCGCCACTTGGAGAGTTTGGACAACCATATCCTCACTACTATACATTGCGCAAGCTCCACCTCTTCATGCAGGACTACGGCAAGACACTCGCCCCTATGGAGGCGACCTTCCCCGCTCCTCAGGACATAGCAAAAGGAGAGGACTCGCAGCTTAGATGGTCTTACCGTTCAACTGGAGACAGCGGTTTTGTCTTCATCAATAACTATGAACGTCTTCAAAACCTTTCAGATAAAAAAGATATTCAGTTTGACGTCTGTGGCGTGAAATTTCCCTCAAAGCCTATAACTATTCCAGCTGGGACAACTTGTATTTTCCCTATAAATATCGACGGAATTAAATATGCGACCGCACAGTTGATCGCAAAACGCAACGGTAATATATATCTTGAACAGATTCCAGGCATACCAACTGAAATAGCCATAGGGAAGAAAGTCATGAAAAACGTGACAGCTCTTGGTCCTGACAAACCAATATTCGCCAACATCTATTTACTTACATCTGATCAGGCATCCCATCTGTTACTTCCATCTACCCAAACCTCTACCTCTCCCCTACCTACACAACTACCTAAGATAGGGAAGACGGCAGAAGCGGGGGCAAACCGGAAAATCACAATTGGAGTAAACAAAGCGGCTGAAGAACCTACAGACGAGGATTTCGAAAATGCTGCATTATACACTATCAGCAATCTACCCGATTCCAACAACCGTGATAATCTATTGCTCAAGATAGATTACCGCGGCGATGTAGCGCGGCTATATTGCGACGGCAAACTGATTGCTGATAATTTCTACAACGGACGCCCGATGCTCTATGGCCTATGGCGTCTGCCTGCAGATGCCGAGAAACTGGAATTACGTATTCTTCCCTTGCAATCTGATATGCCTATCTATTTTCCTGAAGAAGCAGACACTACGCCGGGAGAGGAAGTAAAAGGAATTTCTATAATACCATCCATCAAATGAAAGCACTAATATTACCAATAACGCTACTTTATACATTCTTGGCGATTGGAGCATCCAACAATAAGATAGATCTCTCCGGCACATGGCAGTTCGGATATGGCGACACTCCGGTCTACAACGACGTGATCAGTCTACCAGGATCGATGCTGACCAATGGAAAGGGATATGATGTAGACACAGATACAAAATGGACAGGTTCGCTATATGATATGTCGTATTACTACAGCGATCTGTACAAACCTTATCGTGAACCAGGCAACATAAAGTTTCCTTTCTTTCTTACACCGGATAAGGAATATGTCGGCAATGCTTATTACTCGAAAACCGTCCGAGTGCCTGCAGACTGGAAAGGGAAACGCATATTGCTCCATCTTGAGCGACCGCACATAGAGACAACCTTGACGGTCAATGGCAAGGAGGTCGGTCACCAGATGTCACTCTCCACCCCACATGAGTTTGACATTACTGAGTTCGTAGTTCCAGGTGCAAACAATCAGATAGAAATTAAGGTCTACAACGGCATAGAGAATGTCTGTGTAGGACAAGATTCCCATAGCGTGACCGACCAAACGCAGGGAAACTGGAACGGTATAGTGGGAGATATGTATCTGAAGGCAACTCCGAAAGATGCTTATATCAAGAATGTCAGAGTTTATCCTGACGTGAAAGGACGGAAAGCAGCCATAAAAGTCATAAAGGGAGGAAATGCCAACAAGATAAATAATTTATCTGCCCGTGTGGTTTCAGACGATGGAGCTTACGTATTCAACCTTCCGAAATGGGAACTTAGTGGAGACACTTTGACTTTCACTGTAGAATTTGGCGATACCGATAATATGAAGACATGGGATGAATTCTCCACTCCGCTCTATAATGTGACAGTCTTTTTAGGTGGTGATATAGCCGAGACTCAGTTTGGTATGCGCGATATATCCGTATCAGGGCGCGACATTTTGATTAATGGAAGACCGATGTATGTGAGAGGCACTGTGGAAAATTGTTGTTTCCCTTTGACCGGCTATGCACCTACCGACGAGGAGTCTTGGGCAAAAGTGTTTGCCAAATGTAAGGAATATGGCATCAATATGATGCGTTTCCACAGTTACTGTCCGCCGGAAGCCGCATTCGCAGCTGCCGACAAAGCCGGAATATACCTTCAGCCGGAAGGACCGTCGTGGCCCAACCATGGAGTCAAGTTGCGCAATGGCATGGCAATCGACCAATACCTGATCGATGAAGGAAAATCTATTATTGATGCTTATGGCAATCATCCGTCGTTTGTCATGATGGCAGCAGGAAACGAACCGGCTGGCAACTGGGTACCCTACACCGATATGTGGGTGGCTACGATGAAAGACTATGACCCGACAAAGATCTACTGCGGAGCTTCGGTAGGTGGAGGCTGGGCATGGGACGGTGGCAGCGAATATCACGTGAAAGGTGGAGGCCGCGGTCTTGACTGGAAAAATCATATGCCCGGGAGCGAGGATGATTTCCTTGCCGACATAAAGCAGCCCCGCAACTTCAAACCGACAGATTCTCTTCCGGAAAACAACTCTCCTATCCTCGCCCATGAGCAGGGCCAATGGTGCGCTTTCCCAGATTTGAATGAGACATCCCAATATATTGGGCCATATAAGGCCCGCAACTTTGAGATATTCCGTGACCTACTGGAAAAAAACTGTATGAAAGGAATGGATAAGAAGTTTCTGATGTCGAGCGGAAAGCTTCAGACATTATGCTACAAGTATGAGATAGAGCGCAATCTCCGCACTCCCGACTATACAGGATTCCAGCTTCTTGCCCTTAATGACTACAGCGGACAGGGCACAGCTCTCGAAGGAGTGCTCAACGTGTTTTGGAAGGAGAAAGGCTACGTAAATAGTGAGCAGTGGAGGGAATTCTGCAGTCCGGTAGTGCCCTTAGCAAAGTTTCCAAAATTCGTATTCACAGACAAAGAATCATTAAGTATACCTATAGAGGTAATAAACGCCTCTGACAAGGATTTAGGACTTACGAAGATCACATATTCCATTACTGATGAAACGGGAGATCCCATCATTAACAGTACACTTGTGCAACGAGAGATACCTATAGGCAAGAACAATACAATTGGAGAAATACCACTCTGTTTTGAGGGTATAAACCAACCGAAAAAATATACGTTTACAATAGGTGTCGGCGATAAAGGAAGCAATAGTTGGGAGTATTGGGTATATCCTGAAGAGGGCGTGCGCGACATACCGAAAAATGTGCTCGTAACAGACACTCTCGACCACGTTGCCATCAGACATTTGGAAAAAGGAGGAAATGTTTTGCTTTCAGCGGCGGGTAAAGTGACCTTGGGCAAAGATATTGTGCAGCACTATATGCCGGTGTTCTGGAATACGAGCTGGTTTAAGATGCGTGCGCCACACACCACCGGAGCCTACATCAATACTGAACATCCGCTTTTCGCTCATGGTTTCCCAACTGATGACTGGAGCAACCTCAACTGGTGGGAACTTCTCAACAAAGCTCAGGTGATGAATCTTCTTGAACTCCCGGCAGAGTATCAGTCACCGATACAGCCGATCGATACATGGCATCTGAGTCGAAAGCTCGGCATGGTGGTAGAAGCGAAAGTCTTGAACGGAAAACTCTTCATGACGACTATGGATCTTGATAGTGACCTTGAAAAGCGTGTAGTAGCGAAACGTATGCGTAATGCCATTTTGGATTACATGGCAAGTGAGGACTTCCAACCCACTTTGAAGTTGGCTCCGGAGACCATAACCGATTTCTTCATAAAGGAGACTGCCCCGGTAGAGATGTACACTAATGAAACTCCTGATGAACTTAAACCAAAGCTTAAGTAAATGATCATTGATCAAATATCAACGATTTTCAAATAACTAAAAAAGCGGCTCAATCGAGTCGCTTTTTTAGTTATTTATAATTCTACATTCTTAATCATTCATAAATCATCTCAACATGGCCAATGGCGAGTTCAGCACTCAGAAGCACCGGGATACGGCTGCCTTGATCTACTTGAGCCTGCACTGCATAACCAGTGGCAGCTCCTTGATAGGTGTACTCAAAAGAAACGGAATATGTGGAATAGCCTCCATAAGTAGATTCACCATTATATGTCACTGTTACGGACTGTGCGTATCCGCCATTGATTGGGATAGTCACCTGTTGACCAGGCGACATTCTTGGAAAATCTATTTCATGAAAGTAATAGAACATTCCGAGCATATCAGCAGTGACTGTTACGGCTTCCATTGTATTCGCATCGGCATCAAGATTACCTTGGCCTTGAATATTTTTGTAGTTTGCAGGATTTGATGCTACAAAACCATCACTACGGTATTCCATAACCTTCGGTTTAAGATACCATCCGTTTTCATAATCAACTCTCTCACGACTGTAAGGAGTTCCAGGAGTCATGGTAGCATTGAGAGTGTCACTTACACAGAAGATCCTGCCTTCCCATGGGATAGTATTGCCATCAAGGGTGGCATTAAACTGGTCACCTTGCGAAGAGAGAGTCACCTTGCCATGACCTATATTCACATCGACAAGACCCCAGTGATAATGTACGTTGTAAGGAAGTTCCTGATAAGGAATCTGCACTTGAGCCATTCCTGTGAGAGCCGCTACAAAAGCGAAAAGCAGTAGAATCGTCTTTTTCATAGTATTTCAGTTATAAGATTAAAATCCATGAGTTATTTCTATCGATTTAATATTATTTTTATCTTAAAAACAATCAAATTCCGCAAAGGTTGAAAGAAAAATATCGTTCATTTTTTTAATATGACTAATTCGGATGCAACATCACGAAATCGAAGGGACACAAGGTTAATAGCGTATATCGAGACAATCGTATATCAAGACAGTAAGGAGAGCGAATTTCAACGCACTTATTAGTTTTGCATAAAGCCAAGAGTAAATGAACCTTAGACTTGGTCTTAGGGTGGAGGGATTTATAATAGATTATAAACTCCTCATAACTAAGTCCGGTCATCTCATGAATGTTTAGCATATCCAGCTTCTTTTCCCTCTTCACGAGCGCGGTCGGCTGCAAAAATAATTCCCTCTTGAATGTCACGCAGTTTTTCAAGCGACTGACTGTATGCCACTTTCACCTCATCAGATTGATTCCGAAACAATTGCTTGTGATGGAACTCCATTTAGATACGGTCTATATTTTTTTAGGGAACTTAAACATTTATATTGAACGGATATTAATAGAAGTAGGTGGATAGCTCTCACCATCATATATCAAAGTGGCAGACGCTATATTGCTCATACAGCTTTTAAGATTTTTCATATTTTCAAAAAATTCAGGCCGAAATGTCTTTCCGGATTTAATTTCATAAAGATGCCATGCCCCACCTTCCAAAAGAATAGCATCAACTTCAAGTCCGGACTTTTCACGATAAAAATATAAATTTGGTTCCAATCCTTTATTATATCTACTTTTAAGAAGCTCTGACATTGAGAGATTTTCAAATATCGATCCTTTCAACGGATGGTTGTCAAGTTGATCATAATTTTCTATCGCAAGCAAGTAGCAAAGTAGTCCTGTATCATAGAAATATACCTTGGGCATTTTTGTGAGCCTCTTAGATAGATTGGCGAAATAAGGATGTAGCGTATAAGCTATATAAGAAGTGGCAAGTAGGGATAACCATTCCGCAATTGTATTGGATGAAACTCCAACTTCACGAGCAAGAGCAGACGCATTAAATTCTGAGCCTACACGAATTGCCAATAGCCTGACGAATTTATCAAACGACAAAATATTCTTAACTTTCAAAAAATCCCTAAGGTCTCTTTCTACGTAAGTGTTATAATAATTCTGATAAAAAATATAAGGAGGGAATCCATCTGCAATCACTCCGGGATATTCTCCTTGCCACATAAGTTCATTGATTGATTTATCAAGTTCTTCCTGCGACATTTCTCTGAACGAAAGAGGAAGAAGGGTAAAAAGAGCCGCTCGCCCCGCTAAGGACTGAGTAATTGAACGAAGGAGGGAGAAATTGCTACTTCCTGTCAAGACGTATCGGAGGCTTTTGTTTTCATCCACTCTGACCTGAATCATAGACATAAGCGAAGGTACATTTTGGACTTCATCAATTATCACTTTGTCTCCTAAAGCTTCCAAGAACATAGTAGGATCCTCTACGGCATTTGCTCTCACCGTAATGTTCTCAAGATTCACATATTTGTAGTCAGGATAGAGATGCCTGCACAAGCAGGTCTTTCCCGATTGGCGCGGTCCCGTGACTACAATTACAGGATAATATTTTGCTGCCTCCTCTATTTTTGATGAAAGTATCCTATGAATATATCTGCTCATACTTAAAATAATTTTAAGTGCCACTTCAAATTATTTGCAAAAATACTAAAAATAATTGGCATTTCAAAGTATTTTAATGATAAAATCGGTTATTCGAACATTTATTTGAAACACTTCAGTGACCTTCACTGAAAAGTGTTGAAAGATTTGAGGGCTATTAACTAATGTGGTTTACACGTACTGTGACGCTCAATCGATTTGCTTTACACGTTTCCTTATGTTGACTAAAATGATTTACATATCCGTTTCAGTGAACTGATTCTCTTTACAATCCCAACTGACGTGTGCAGCTGATGACTATCTTCGGGTCGTGGGCAAAGTTAGTGATTTTTTGTCAGACAGCAATGGCTTTTGTTGGCCATATCTTCTCCTGATTTGGGTTTGTCTTGCAAAGTTAACGAATTTTCTTCAGTTAGATAACGTCCAACCCATGCCAAAAGAGTCTGTACCGAGCAAATATGATATTTTTCGGTAAGCTCTTCTGGAGTATTTCCTCCTTTCAGAACCTCCAGGATGATGGGAAGTTTCTCTTCTTCATCATAACAGATGGTGATTTTGTCTTTCCATTCCCACCAACTTTCACCTGTGATGGGATCTTTGACTTT
>CAYSMP010000152.1:0-9982 GCA_964432215.1 uncultured Sangeribacter sp. | reverse complement strand
TCAGGTATCTTCAGTCAGAAGATAATTTAAGGTGAGGGAAGAAGGAGTGTATCCGACCCTTTGGGGGTTGTTCACCCCAAACCAATTTTTTCTTTATTGATAATCAAACATTCCACCGATTCCCCCGTCGAAAGCCCAGTGTAGTGAGCGACCTCCGGGCGCGTCCCCATATGGAGCGCGGGGTTCCCACCCCGCACCAATATACTTGGAACCCCATACTGCGAAGCCGATACTGCGCGAAGCGCCAATACTTAATACTTCCCCAAAATGTCCCCCATCTCCACCCTCACCCAACAACTCTCCGCCAGCCTAAAGCGTCCCGGACGAAAAACCCTCTCCTTAATAGATAAAGCCCTCTCCTATCTACTCCCATTCGAATCTGTGAAAGCCCAGCCCTCCTCGGCCTATGAGAAACGTGAACTGCTTGAATTGCTGCATACCCACCGCCTGGCCCTGACCCCATACATAGACACCGACCGCATAGAGACCAACCTACGCCGTTGCAGACCTCACGCAAAGCTTTCGATTGTGTTACGAACGGAGTGAGTACGCCTATCGAATCCAGCAATAACCCACCACAACCATAGCGAAGCCGTTTCCGCCCTTAACTTCTGTTACACATCTACCTCCTCCATCGAAGGCTTGTTCCCCACCAACATCGCTTGCCCCGGTAACTGTCCAATTACCCTTTTTTAGCACTTTTACCGAGGCATAGTAATTTTGCAGGCGTTAACTAAAACGCAACATAATTATACTCTCAAACGCCCAATCTAATTAAGCGAGAAGAATCATAGTTAAAAAGAATAAATACCGATGCGAAAATCAGTCCCTCAGGTAAATAAATCCACATTTGGACTGATGATTTTCACCCAAAATCCATTGTCTTGACCCAATTAGACAGTTACCTTCTACTGCAATATTATGAAGCAAATTACTCCTAATTTTCCTAAAAGCTTTATCGAGGCCGGTATAGATAAAGACAACTATTTGTCCAACGATGGATTAGAGGTAGCTGATTTCAGCGAACTGCGGCAAAAAATCGCTGAGCTTTCATGCTTGCATCCTGATTCAGTGTTATTTTTCAGAGGTCAACATACGGATCATAAGAGGCTATATGGAAAGAAGGGAGAGGCTTCAACCTTTTTCCCGTCTATCTACAGAGGAAATCTAAAGACTGGTGAACTTCTGGAGAGATGGAATAAACTGGAAGTAGCAACTCAATATTTAGTTGAAAAACTAAAGTTACTGCCTGACTCTGATAATGAAGAATTTGGATTTCTAAAACTTAAGAAACTTGCCCAATGGAGTATCCTACAGCATTATGAAGTAGTAGCAACTCCATTATTAGACGTCACCCAATCTTTAAGGGTTGCCTGCTCTTTTGCAGAGTTAGGCAGGAAGTCTGACTATGCATATATTTATGCTTTTGCGATTCCTTATCCAACTGGCAGAATCTCCATTAATTCTGAGCATTACCTGACAAATATACGTTTATTGAGTGTCGTGCCCTCAAGTGTAAAGAGACCGCATAATCAAGAAGGATATTTGTTAGGGGAAGATGAGATGATAAAATCAGATAAGATATCTGATGAATATGATTTCAGAAGAAGAGCCATTGCAAAATTTAAGATCTATCTTGGGGAAGGATCTGAGTTCTGGGGATTAGAGCCGTATAAGGATCGCCCACTACTTGAAAATGAGTTGTATCCTGATAAAAATGATAATTCTGATTCCTTGGCTGATATTTGTAAGGAAATAAAGACAACTATTGAATCGATATCATCAAAAACTTCATTATCTAACGATAAGACTGCCTTATTTTTGGACTTGTGGCGTAATATTGAAGCTTATCTTTTTGGATTCCAATGGCAAGTGCAAGGGGATGGGAATCCTACAGTTCTCAAGAGTCTCATGACTTTGAGAAATTATAATAAGGATGACAAGAGCATTCTCATATTAACTGAGAATATCAATAATCTTCGCATAATGCGCAACAATATGGTGCACTATTCGGGATCTAATACAATTGATATTGATAAGATGATTTATTCAGCTTCCATGATAATAGAGGATTTGGAAAGTAAAATTCCGGGTATTAAGGATATGGCTAATTCTTATCAGAAAAAGAAATCACAACAACTATAAGGTCAGATATGAAAATTAAAGAATCTTTATATAAAAAGAAAAAGATATCTGATATTATACGCTTTGTCAAGAATAGCACGGAGTATGAATTAGGAAACGAACGAATAACCACTCCAAACTACTCTATACTATTAGGTGCAGGCGCTTCCGTGACTTCTGGCATACGTTCAGGAAGCAGCTTGGTTAAAGAGTGGAAAAATGAGATTTACAAATCATATAAAGAAAGTGAAGAAAACCCTCTTAGTATAGAAGAGTATTTTAGTCCTGAAAATGCTCCTGATTGGTATGATGAAAAATCCGCATATTCTTGTTTGTTTGAAGAATTATACTACCTACAACGACAACGTCGTGTGTTTGTTGAAAAAGAAGTTGCTGAAAAAACTCCATCCATTGGTTATGCATACTTGGTAAGGCTTATTGAGAAAGGATACTTTAACACAGTATTTACAACCAACTTTGATGATCTGTTAAACGAATCATTTTATAGATTTTCTAAAAATCGACCAATTGTTTGTGCTCATGACTCTTCAATTTCAGGAATAACGATAACATCAAAACGGCCTAAAATAATAAAATTACATGGTGATTATTTGTTTGATAATATAAAAGCGACTCAGCAGGAAACTGAAGCTCTTGAAGGTAATATGAAAATGAAGTTTCAGGAGTTTGCAAAGGATTTCGGCTTAATAGTTGTAGGTTATTCTGGTGGTGATAAATCCGTGATGGATATATTATCACAATTATTAGACAGTGAAGACTATCTAAAGAATGGTATCTATTGGTGTGTAAGGAAGGGCTCTAATGAAAATGAATTCAGTCCTCATCTAAAAAGCCTGCTTCACAAAGATAGGGTATTCCTTATAGAAATTGATGGGTTCGATGAGTTTTTCGCAGAATTGAATTTTTTTCTCAATTCTGGAGAATTACCCATAGATGACTCATTCTTAACATTGCATCATCAAGAGAGTATCATAAATCAGCTTACAGGGAATAAGCATCTGAATAAAGAATGTAAGTATCTCCGGGAGGATTGTGAGAAACTAAAGAGTCATTTTGAAGATAATCAGTATATTGAATTGATGACTTCATTTAGAAAACGCAAATCTAAATTCAAGGACATTAAGGAAAAAAGAAGGGCAAAAAGGAAGTCTCCATTCAAGGAAATGACGCCAGAACAATCCAGTGAAATAATCGATTTGACAAACGATGCATACATTGCAAACAAAAGAAAAGATGTTTTGGAGAGATTAAAAAATATGAATCTCTTTCAGCTAAAAGACTCTCAATATAAAATAGAACTGCTTGAACTGGAAATTTCAATCCTTCCCCACATGTCAGATGATGACATTGATAAATACTATGGTGAGCTTATTCGGTTGAATCCTAATAATGAAAGATACTATATAGCTGCTGCCAACCGGATGTCTAATATCCATAAAAAAGAAGAATTTTATAAAAAGGCAATAGAGCAATTTCCCAATGATCATTATATCATAAATGAATATTGCGAATATCTATTAGATTATTGTGAAGAGCAGCCTGACAAAGCCAAGTGTGAAGGAGAAATTGCCACAATCCAAAGACTGATTGACTTAAGCCTTGAAAAGGATGGTATGATTCGTAATGAGGCGTACGTCCATAAGTGCCGATGGGTATTATTGAAATATGCAAACGACACAAAAAATAAAACAAGCAACTTGGAGCATCTGTGCAACGAAGTTATTTCAATATCAAAGTACCATCCCAATACAATCAGAATTCTATATTTATCAGAGCTGAAGACTTATAATGAAAAGACTATACAAGACGCTCTGGAATTCTATTTCAAAGGAGATAACCCTGATGCAGTTGAAACTCTCTATATAGAACTAATAAAATATTACTTAAATGATAATAAGATCACAGAGGTTTTCGAATGCTTTGAAAATTTTGAAAAACATTATTCAGGTTCAGATGGATATAAGTTACTTAAAATAGGCATCTTACAAAAATATGAATATTATGAGGATGCTTTGATTCTACTCGATACTCTTCCAGAATATTCAAAAACAGTAAGAGAAAAAATATCTATTTTAGATAGATTGGGGAAAACAGAAGAAATTAAGACTATATATGAAAACTATGAGGATAAAAGTCGTATTAATCTTGAATATCTGGCATCAATAAAAGATTACAAGGGAATAATTGAGTATTATCGACTTAAAAGAGAAGTAAATGGATATCTAAGTTCCATGGATTTAACGTCTTATGCTTACGCTCTCTTACAGAATGAAAAGTATAAGGAGGTGATGACTTTATTAAAAGAATACTATGATAATCCTCAAGTTGTAAATGGAATTATAGTAATAAATTATCTATACGCCGCTTATAAATCTAACTGTCTTGATTTGAATTCAACCAAACGTAAGATTAAAGAAAAAGTTCTTGATAAACCAAATATCTCGAATGAAGATATGATAAAGTTAGGAGCTTATTGTGTTATTGGAGACACAAAGAATGTGGTAAATTATCTAAGTAAGGCATTGAAAGACAATCCAGACGAGAAGTATAATATCAAAGAGTGGCCTATCATACAGCCATATTTATCAGATCCTCAAATAATACAGTTATTAACCCCAACTCCACAGAAACTACAAACCTCATATAAATAAAAACAAAGCGCCATGATAAAGCCAGAGGGACTTCATCTTCCACAGATCCAGATACATACATCCTCCGGTCTTTCAGTACTTTCGGTTGTGTGTCGTGACTAACAGTCACACCTTTTATAGCAGTCAACTCAAACCCAATGAAAAAAACAATACTCCTATTCATTCTCCTCCTCTTGACCCTCCTCCCCGCCAGCGCTATCAAGAAGATTGAGGCGAATCCGATCAATGTGGCATTTATGCTAGCACAGGAGACTGATTCTGCCAAGATGGCATCTATATGTGATTACTACGGATATGTAATTCAGCCATCACAAGACGGATATACAATCTTCAAGCATCCTAATTCGTCTATTATCCGATATTCATTTAGGGATGTGACCACAGAGCAGCCATATCCTTATGTAGAAGTCAAATCCAAATTAAGCTCAAAGGAAATTGACTTTACATTAACAGATCTTAATTTTAAGAAGAACGGATCCGGATATGTAAGAAAACTTGGACATTATGCAAGATCCGTCTTCGATTGTAAACATGGGTCTCACGGATTCCTAATTTTCCATCAGAGTAAAATTCAACTTAAAGAATAATAACCTTATTATAACGATCAATGACAGGTCAGAGTCATTACATATCCCACACCATACATATTCTCCTCCGACCTATCTTCTCTTTTCCTCAAACATCGGAATATTCACGAGAAATAATATTTTAAATTCTCAATTCTAAATTCTCAATTCTTTAACGTGAAAGGCATAGTATTAGCAGGAGGATCAGGCACCCGTCTTTACCCCATCACAAAAGGCGTGAGCAAACAACTCCTCCCCATCTTCGACAAGCCAATGGTATATTACCCCATCTCAACCCTCATGCTTGCCGGAATCCGAGATATCCTCATCATATCTACCCCACAAGACCTCCCAGGCTTCAAGCGTCTCCTCGGTGACGGCTCCGACTATGGTGTCAATTTCACATATGCCGAACAGCCTTCTCCCGATGGGCTAGCCCAAGCTTTTATCATTGGCAAGGACTTTATTGGTGATGACTCAGCATGTCTCGTACTCGGAGACAATATCTTCCATGGAGCAGGATTCTCTGAAATCCTAGAGGATGCAGTTAAGACAGCCGAACAAGAAAACAAGGCTACTGTCTTCGGCTATTGGGTAAATGACCCGGAGCGTTATGGTGTAGCCGAATTCGACAAAGATGGCAATTGCCTCTCCATTGAAGAAAAACCCGAGCATCCCAAAAGTAACTACGCAGTAGTAGGCCTTTACTTCTATCCAAATAAAGTAGTGGAAGTAGCTCACAATATCGGGCCCTCCGCCAGAGGCGAATTAGAGATCACCACAGTCAATCAGGAGTTCCTAAAAGACGGCGAACTGAAAGTCCAGACTCTCCCAAGAGGCTTTGCTTGGCTTGATACCGGCACCCACGACTCTCTTTCCGAAGCCAGCATCTACGTCGAAGTCCTCGAAAAAAGACAAGGATTAAAAATAGCTTGTCTCGAAGGTATAGCCTATCGCCAAGGATGGATATCCAAAGGAAAGATGCAAGATTTAGCCAAACCCATGATTAAGAATCAATATGGCAAATACCTTATGAAAGTAGTGGAGGAAATTGACCGAACTGGAGATAAGAATTTAACTTGAATAAATATGGGATCATTAGTTAAACCACAAATAATCAATCTTCCTAAATTCCTTGATCAAAGAGGGAACCTTTCCTTTATTGAAGAATTAAAGCATATACCTTTTAAAATAAAACGCACATACTGGATATATGATGTCCCAGGAGGAGAAAGTCGCGGTGGACATGCATATAAAGAAACTGAAGAATTCATTGTAGCCTTATCTGGAGCGTTTGAGGTAATTCTTGATGACGGAGAGAAGAAAGAGACATTTCTTCTAAATCGTTCCTACTATGGTCTGTACATACCTAAAGGTTACTGGCGTGAGATGGTGAATTTTTCCACAAATTCAGTAGGTCTAATTCTCGCACCTACACTGTATGAGCCCAATGATTATATCCGCGATTATGCAGAATTCTTGAAATTAAAAACGAAGCCATGACAACAGTCTACGATTGTAGCGTAATTGAATTGAGTAAACACCATAGTGACCGAAAGGGAAATCTAAGCGTCGTTGAAAACGATATATCTATACCATTTGATGTAAAACGTGCATATTATCTGTATGATGTTCCAGGAGGAGAAAGCCGTGGAGGTCATGCTCATAGAGATTTGCATCAGTTAATAGTAGCGGTATCTGGAAGTTTCTCTGTAACTTTGGATGACGGCAGTATCAAAAGGACGTATTCCCTCAATCGCCCATATCAAGGACTACTTGTTGTGCCTGGCATTTGGCGCACACTTGATGATTTCTCTTCAGGTGCAGTATGTATGGTTCTCGCTTCCGAAAGATATACGGAAGAAGATTATATTAGATCATACGAAGAATTCATGTCATTTAAAAACTTTAATCAATGATACATCCTCTTGCTGACGTTAAGTCTATGAATATAGGGAAAGACACCAACATATGGCAGTTCTGTGTCGTTTTTCCTGATGCAGTCATTGGCAACAACTGCAACATCTGTGCCAATGTCATTATTGAGAATGGGGTTATTATAGGTAATAATGTGACTATTAAATCGGGGGTACAAATATGGGATGGGGTTACTCTAAGCGACAATGTTTTTGTCGGTCCTAATGCGACATTTACCAACGACAAATATCCGCGTTCAAAAAATCATGAATGGATACAAGAATGTATATTTGTCGGGAAAGGAGCAACTATAGGTGCAAACGCCACAATACTTCCCGGAATTACTATAGGTGAGAATGCCATGATAGGAGCTGGAAGTGTTGTTACCAAAGACGTACCAGCAAATGAATTATGGATTGGGAACCCAGCAAAATTTGTTAAAACAATCAATTAATAGCTATGATAAAGTTTCTTGATTTAGAGAAAGTGACGGCAAAATATGCCGATGAAATAAACGAGACCACCTCAAGAGTAGTAAACTCTGGATGGTATCTTCAAGGGAAGGAAAACGAGAAGTTTGAAAAAGACTTTGCAGCATACATCGGTACAAAATATTGTGTAGGATGTGCCAATGGTCTAGATGCTCTAATCTGGATCTTTAGGGCATATGTAGAGATGGGTATCATGAAACCAGGTGATGAGGTAATCGTTCCTGCAAACACTTACATAGCCTCCATTCTTGCTATTTCCGAAAATGGCCTTGTCCCTGTTCTTGTAGAACCAGAAATGGAGACTTATCAGATAGACCCTGATAAGATAGAAGAGAAAATAACCTCCAAGACAAAAGCTATCCTAATAGTGCATCTATACGGCCAATGTGCATATACAAATAAGATTGGAGAACTATGTAAGAAATACAATCTAAAGCTTATTGAGGATAATGCACAGGCCCACGGATGCAAGTTCAAAGGTCAGCATACTGGTTCTATCGGAGACGCAGCTGGTCATAGTTTCTATCCAGGAAAGAATCTTGGTGCTTTCGGAGATGCTGGTGCAGTCACCACTAATGACAAAAAGCTTGCCACGGTAATAAGGGCAGTTGCCAATTACGGTTCAACTAAGAAATATGTATTCAAGTATATCGGTCGAAATTCACGTCTTGATGAGATACAGGCAGCTATTCTTGATGTGAAACTCAAACATTTGGATGAAGACAATCAAAGACGTAAAGAAGTTGCAAAAAAATATATAAACGGGATTACAAATCCCGCAATAATACTTCCCAAAATTGAAGATTGGGATGCCCATGTCTTCCATATCTTCCCCATCCGAACAAAAAAAAGGGATAACCTTTACGACTATCTTGAAAAGAATGGTATACAAACAATTATACACTACCCAATCCCACCCCATAAGCAAGAATGTTATAAGGAATGGAATTACCGTAGTTATCCGATTACAGAACAAATAGCAGCAGAAGAATTAAGTCTACCAATAAGCCCAGTAATCTCCGATGATGAAGTTCAAACGATAATTGGTACTATCAACAAATTTAAATGATAACCACTAATATAAGAAACGTGGCACATCAAAGGTATATCGGGTTAGACATCTTAAGGATCTTTTTTGCATTTTTAGTATTTGTCTTCCATTCCAGAATTCATTTGAACTGTGATTACGGAGTTTTTAATGATTTTATTTCGGCTGGAAAGATTGCTATGAGTGGATTCTTTATGTTGTCGGGATTTTCTCTTCAGTTAGCCTATGGCAAAAGAGAATTATCATCAGCTACCAGTATAATATCATTTTATAAAAAAAGGATAATTTCAATATATCCATTATATATTATTGTAGGTACTCTATATGTAATGATGAGTATTAGCGTTGGAAAACAAACATTAATCGATAATCTCTTATTGCTGCCAATAGAATTATTGGGTATGCAATCAATGTTTTCAGAGTCACTATTTGAATATGCTCATAATAGTGGGACCTGGTTTGTATCATGTCTATTATTGGGCTATTTATTATATCCATTATTAAAAAATATACTTACCAATAGGTCTGTAATAAATAATCTATATATTATTATTGCATCAGTATTATTATTATGTTACTGTCAATACATAGCATTCAGGTTTCATACTATCGGCCTGTATACAAATCCAATTTTTAGACTAATTGAATTTGTTTTGGGCATATGTTTGTTCCAAATTTCTGAATCCTTAAATATTCGAATTAAATTAAGCATCAAGAGGTTTGGAGGTATTATAAGTATTTGTGTATTATTTTTTATGATAGTTGGAGTATCACTTCTTCATCAAATTGATTATTTTAGGGACCTTATTGTCATTCCATCGTTTGGATTATTAATAATTATTTGTGCAAATATGAATAATTTTACTTCGCATAATAAAAAAACAATTAAATATATGAGCGAAATCACGTATGCATTCTTCCTTGCACAATTTCTTATATGGCAACCATTGAGATATACTTTGAAGATAACACATAGTAATATTGACAATTATATATTGATATTCGGATCTTTAGGCGTATGCATATTGATTTCAATTTTATTACATGAACTGATAGAAAAAAAGGTTAAATCAAAAGTAAGGTTATAATAAAGAATTTTCCAAATTAGTAAGTACCTGTCCAATCGCGTAATTTGGTAGGCTCAAAAAATTAGCAGTAACTTTG
>CAYSMP010000151.1:0-10056 GCA_964432215.1 uncultured Sangeribacter sp. | reverse complement strand
TTCAGTGTCATTTTGGGTCTGGGTATAATTTAACTCACAAAGATAATATTTTTCTGATTGATATGCAAGAGGTGGAAGAAATTTTTAAGAAAAATTAGGGGTGGAGATATCGACAAGTTACCGGGAAGGAGATTTCCCAACCGCAAACCCATAAAAAAAGCATCGGCGGGGAGGCCGATGCTTTCGTATAGTATGAATTTAAGGAATTAGTTCATTGCGATTTCCTTTTCTACGAGCTGGAATACCTGGATGCCATCTTCGCCGAATGCTACATAGATCTTACCGTTGCGGAGAGCGATGTAGTTAGCAGACTTCTGAGAAGCAGCGTGGTAGTAGCAGATTTCTTCCATAGTAGCCTTGTCAAGAACGCTTACGAAAGAACCGTTAGCAACGTAGATGTATTTTTCATCGAATGCCATGCCGTTGACAGGAACTTGACCATTAGTACCTCTCTGGAACTTCTTGCCATCGCTCAAGCGAACGAGACCACCCTTGCTAAGACAAACGTAGATTTCGTTACCATCCATAGCGATTACATTCTTACCATCAACCGGTTCGATAGTACCAACAGCGTCATATTTACGAAGCTGATTAGCGAAGCTGAAGTCGGAAGCACCGAAAGTATAAACAGAAGCTGTAGAGCGGGTCTTATCATAAGTGTCATGAGCAATGACAGCCATGTTAGTACCATCTATACTGATGTGCTTGCAAGAGCCGGGAGTGCTGTGGAAAATCTTGTTGCCGTCAGCATCGTTAACACGACCGAAGTCAAGTGTAAGAGGACCATAACCTTCATAAGTAGCTACATAGTAGTAGTTACCTTGACGCACTACGCAGTTACCGTCGCCTGCGTTCTTGAAGCCGATCTTGATCTGTTCACCAGTCTTATCGCTTGTGCCATAGATAGGCTCGTTAGTAGTAAGCTCTCTTACTTGGAAGTCATCGCGGTCAGCAGTTGCAGAAGCTGCGAAAGTAACAGGAAGAGTACCAATGAAAGCACTCATAGTCTTAGAGTTTCCGACAGTTACGATACGGTTGCCATCAACGATGAGGTGGTTGAAGTCCCAGTCCGGTGCGATCATATAGCTACCGAGTTCCATGCCAGCGTCACCATTATCCTTGATAACCTCGATACAGCCCTTCTGAGCGTATTCTCCGATATAGTTAGGATTCTTGTTTGCATCTTTGCCATTGCCACGAAGGTGATAGGAAGCATAAGCAGTACCGTCAGCACCGAAAGTAATGCAGGTAGCTGAGATGATACCGTGATCGTGGTCTCCGTGGTTGATTTCGTCATCAAGGCTTTCGATATCTGTGATCTTCTTGATTTCAGGAGTTGTAATTGGTTCATCCGGATTTTCTTCTCCAGGTTTGTTAGGATTTTCACCATAAGAACCATGACACTTAGTAGCAGGAACCCAAATTACTTGCTCTTCTGAGCTAACCTGGAATTCGAAATCTGACTTTTTGTATTCAGTTCCATCCCATTTTGTAGAATTCTCTGCAATCATATATTTGTCGACATCAATTGCTATCTTAGCATCAAACACCTGCTTTGGCCAAGTAAGATTATTAGTGTTCAACTCCTTAGCTCCAACTACAGCATTTGTACCTTCCACAGTAAAACGAGTAGCTTCACCTGAAACATTGAGACGTTCTGCCTCAACCAATCCGTTGTTATCAAGGATTACATTACTTGCATTGAGAGTAAGAGTCTTAGCCTTTAGATATGAAGTTCTAATAGTACCTGTACCATTGAGAGTTAGCTCATTTTCTGCAATAAACGCACATGCTACAATTTCACCATTTAAGCGAATCGTTTTAGCTGAGATAGATCCTTTACTCTTGAATTCAGCACCATTATTAACTCCAAATTCTTCACAACCAATGATATCTGTTTCTGAGTACATCTTTGAGTTTTCACCCACTGTAAGATTTCCCCCAACTTCACCATAGTTATACAGAGTCGTGCCAGGAACTAAAGCCGAAGGGAATATAACTTCGCCACCGGGCATTACATATATTGTATTCTCACCATTACCATTTTGCCAATCGATACTCAGCTTACCAGCAACGTACAATGTTACGCCACCTTGCATATTAATGCCACTTTTAATTTCATCAGACTCACTGATGAAATAAACACCAGCCTCAATAGTGCCATTGTTAAGATAGTTAGCACTATATTCATTAGTGGGATCCTTTTTATCAAGAATATTTTTTGCATCTGCTGGGATCGTCGGACATGCTGGCATAACGAAAGTTTCAGTAGCTTCAACATATTCGCCAGCGCGAGTTCCTTTAGAACCATAGTTAATCACACGGCCCTGGTTAGCGCCATATACAGAGTAGGCAGCAGTTTTAAGGGTAGATTCGGGGACATTGGTCGGGGTTTCGGGAGTGATGTCATTTTCAGACTGACACCCTGTCAGGTAAGTAACACCTGAGGCCGCTACAAACAGGAGAGCGGAATTGCGCACGAAACGCAATGATGATTTGATGTTCCTCATAAGTTATTATAATGTATTATAGTTATTATATTCTATATCAGATCTTTATAATGATTAGATTTAAAGTTATTTCTTTGAGATGTAATGTTTGGATTGCAAGTCAAATACTATATGGGTTAAATCTTGGCGCAAAGATAATACAAAAAATTTATCTTTGCAAACAAAAGGCTATTTTTTTGTTATTTTTTTAGTTAATAAAATAAAATGGAGTTTTTTGGTGATGGAGCGGCGTTTTTTTTACCGCCGAGGTGTCGGATTGTTTGTGATTTACTTGGGGCGGCGGTGGGAACCGCCGTTCCATCTTGTTTATACCTAAAAAAGGAATGGCTGCATGATAGCAACCATTCCTTTTTTGTATTTTAGAGGGCGGTTGGAAACCGCCGTCCCATATTATTCAGCGGGAGTTTCTTCCTGAGCAGGAGCAGAGGTGTCGAGCTTGAAGACGTAAACACCGCTTTGACCATTTGCCATGTAAACATAACCTTCATTCACAGCTACATAGTTGCAAGAGTGAGCAGTTGTGCCAGGTACATATTTTACATTGCCTTCTTCGTCAGTGATAGTGTTACCAGCTTCATCAACAGCAGGAATAGTTTCGAATGCGAAGAGTTCGAGGTTGTTGCCATCAAATTTCTTGTAAACGCGGAGACCAGCGCCTGTAGCAGCGTAAACATAGTCACCGTCTACGCAAACTGCAGTAGTGTTGGTAGCATTACCCCAAACCTGAGTCATGTCAGACTTTCTGATGACACGAAGACCGTTCTTAGAACCTGAAGCAGCCTGGCCACCCGCAACATAGATGTAGTCGCCGTCAACAGCCATAGTGTGCTTGCCATAGTATTGAGCCTGATTGCCACCTACAGTCCAAGTGTTACCATCATACTCTTCAGCGAACTTATTTTCAGAAACGAGAGGAGCACCAATGTTCCATTCCTGAGAGCCATCAGCAGTTGCGATATAAGCAGCAGATGCATCAGTGCGGAGAACGTAGCCACCGTCAATCCACTTGCAACCATCTTTCTTTGCAAGAGTATCTACATTTGCCCTACCTTCGTTAGCGCCTACGAAATCAGGATCGATAGTGAAGATACCACCCTTGTTGTAACCTGTAACGGCATAGAGCTTACCATTCTCAAGAGAAAGAGCGTTGGCAGAAGAGCCGTGGAGCTGACGAACGATACCTACAGTCTCACCATATTTAACGCGAGCAACGGCAGCTGCTTTCTTATAGTCGGTAAGAGCGATGTAAAAGGCGTTGTTGCCGGAAACTACACTATTGAACTTAGCGTCATAGTTAACATATGTAGTAGAGAAAGTAGGTGCGCCTGCAGGTGAGAAAGCGATCACGTCGAGAGCACCGCCCCACTTAGTTGCTTCAGTAGTAGCCTGCTTGTCAGAGTGCCAAGAAACATATGCGCCGTTGTTACCAAAAGCGATACCGGTTGCAGACCAAGTATAATTCTGAGCATCGGCTACAGGAGCTACTATATACTGGAGTTCAAGTCTTTCAGACTTTTCTCCGCGAGTGCCTGCGATTGCTTTGATACGGCTTGCCTGAGAAGAGGGGCTGAGAGTAGTAAGTGTCAGATTGTCGTTAGCGTTGTCTTCCACAGGATTTTTGGGAGAATCTGCTTCGTTGGAGCAGGAGGCGAGCATCAGCATAGAAGATGCAGCCAAAAGGAGATAACTTTTTCTCATGTTGAATATGATTAGTGATTATTGTTGATTTTTCTATATTTTGTTGTTTGTGTCTTGTTTTTTGGTATTGAGATTACTTTATTAATGTGTCAATTGTAATATTTGGTGCAAAATTAGTAAAAAATTTTTGAAAGACAAAAAGAAAGAGAGGATTTTTTGCTTTTTTTTTATTTTTTTGCAGAATTGAGTAAACAAGGCGCTAATTGGCATGGTCTATGCAGGCGGATACACGGGCAATGGGTCCCAACAGGCTTGAGATTGGTTTGGTGGATTGATGGATTTTTTGTAAATTTGCAGTCAATATGATAAATTATGAGAAAGGAAGAGATCAATGCTATCGCGGATAGGGTCATAGAGAATGGCGAAGGCGTGAGCCGCGAAGAGGCGCTTGCACTTATGGGCACTTCCCTGCTTGATGCGCTATGCGATGCAGCCGACCGTATATGTAAGGCTTTTCATGGAAATAAGTTTGACTCCTGTTCAATTGTCAATGCGAGAAGCGGGATGTGTGGTGAAGACTGCAAGTGGTGTGCGCAAACGCGTCATCATGACACAGGCTGCACTATCTATAACTTTCTCGATGAAACTCAGACGATGGAGGCGGCACGCATCAATGAGGAAACGGGAATCAAGCGTTTTTCACTCGTGACAAGCGGCCGCTCAGTATCAGACCGTGATCTCGGCAACTTTATCAAGATCATCAAGCGTCTGAAAGAGGAGACCGACCTGCATCTATGCGTTTCGATGGGGTTGCTGACAGAGCCACAGCTTGCTCGGCTGAAAGAAGCGGGAATAGAACGCTACCACTGCAATATGGAGACGAGCGAGCGGATGTGGCCTCTTTTAGTCACTACACATAGCCAGGATGATAAACGGAAGACCATCGAGGCGGCCCGTCGCCAAGGGATGGCTATCTGCTCCGGGGGTATCATAGGCATGGGTGAGACGGAGAATGACCGTATAGATTTTGCGCTCATGCTCAGGGAAATGAATGTAGACTCTGTTCCGATGAATATCCTCAACCCGATAAAGGGAACACCACTCGAAGGCACCCCTCTAATCGCAGAGGAAGATATAGTGAGATGTGCAGCAGTTTGGCGATTCATACTGCCAAAGCAGGTGATACGTTTCGCCGGAGGACGCGGCAGGCTCTCCAAGAAGAATATGGAGAGAATCTTTACGGGTGGAGTCAATGGGGCAATTATGGGGGATATGCTGACTACGATCGGAAACACGCTCAAGGAGGACAAGGAGATGATCGCTAAGATAGGGATGGAATTTTAATGCATTATTCATAATGCATAATTTAATGCCGGGAATAACTGAAAACTAAAGACTGAAAACTGATTATGGATATATCGGTAGTAGTGCCATTGTATAATGAGGCGGAATCGCTTCCTGAGCTGCATGCGTGGATCTCGCGTGTGATGGCTGAAAATGGTTTCACATATGAGATAATTTTCTGCAACGATGGCTCTACAGACGACTCGTTGCAAGTGATCAAGGAGCTCTCCAAGGATGATGAGCACGTGCATTGCATGAGTTTCTCTCGCAACTATGGCAAATCGCCTGCGCTCAACGAGGGATTCAGGATGGCACAAGGAGACGTTGTCATCACTATGGATGCCGACCTGCAGGACAGCCCTGACGAAATTCCGGAACTCTATCGAATGATCACACAAGATGGCTATGACCTGGTGTCCGGCTGGAAACAGAAGCGCTACGATCCACTGAGCAAGACCATACCGACAAAACTCTTCAACGCCACTGCACGTAAGGTTAGCGGCATAAAAAACCTTCATGACTTCAACTGCGGCCTCAAGGCATACAAAAAAGAGGTCGTAAAACACATAGAGGTGTATGGCGATATGCACCGATATATCCCCTATCTTGCGAAAAATGCAGGTTATAAGAAGATCGGCGAAAAGGTAGTGCATCATCAGGCACGAAAGTATGGTGTGACCAAGTTCGGTCTTGACAGGTTTGTCAACGGCTACCTTGACCTTGCCACCTTATGGTTTCAGTCAAAATTCGGTGTTAAGCCGATGCACATATTCGGTCTGCTCGGCAGTCTTATGTTTTTTATCGGATTCATCGCCACTCTGACTGTGTTGACGCTTAAGATAATAAGCATGTGCAGTGCTGACTATCATTTCTATGTCACCAACTCCGTGTATTTCTACCTGTCGCTTGCAGCAATGGTGATGGGTCTGCAGTTTTTCCTGACAGGATTTATTGGGGAGTTAATCACAAGAAATTCACAGGAAAGAAACAAGTATATTAAGAATTTGGAGTTTTGATTGGGGGTTGTGGAGTTGTTAGGTTGTGGAGTTGTTGGGTTGTGGAGTTGTTGGGTTGTGGAGTTGTTGGGTTATGGGGTTATTGAGTTATGGGGTTATTGAGTTTGATGTAAGGAAATGGTAATGACAAGCAAAATATTACAGGCGATGGTGGCGGCGGCTATGATAGCTGCCGGGGGGCAGTATGCATGTGCCCAGAGCAACAAGGGGACAATAACGCCGGTGGAAAGCGATGACGATGCACCGGCTAAGCCTACGCTGCATTACTATGACAAGCATGGCAATAAACTGGAGAAGCCGGTGCTATACCTTGCGGAACTTGATACAGCGACGACTGTACGCCCACAGTCGCCCTATCCCCTCTACAATGGAGTGACGGTGGGTGTCAACTTTGCAGATGCTATCATGTCGGTCATAGGCCAGAAGCATAGCAGTTATGACGTCAGCGCCATGGTGTCGCTCCACAATTGGTTTTTCCCCGTAATTGAAGCCGGTATTGGATGGGGGCGCTATACCGACAACAATGATCTTTTCAAGGTGAAGGCCCACCCTACTATGTATGCTAAAGCAGGAATCAACTATAATTTCCTTTATAAATCAAATCCGGCATATATGGCATATCTTGGACTGCGTTTTGGAATAGCGCAGTGCGAGTGGGACAAGACTGACATCAAGAGTACCAATGAGGAAGGAGAGACCGTCTACAGTCCTGATGAGATGAATCAGCGGTGTATGAGTACATATGGTGAGATACTCGCAGGATTGAAGGTGAAAATAGCGGGCCCCTTTTCGCTCGGATGGAATGTGAGGTATAGGCTTGGCCTGCACAACAGCGGGGGTATGTCGCCATGGTTTGTGCCCGGCTATGGTACAGGGCCATTAGGATTCACTTTCAATGCCTATTTTACTTTTGGACAAAAGGGAAAGAGGAAAGATATTGAGATTCCTGATATTCCGGAGAGCAGAACCGAAGGCTCCGATACCTAAACTAACACAGGCTTCCCTGATCAGGGAAGCCTGCTTTATACAGTGAAGTCTACTTGCTATTGTCAGGAGGCAGAGGGCGTGATGGATTTGGAGACGGTCAGTGTAAATTCAAGGCCGCCGGCGGGATTGTTGCGGACAGTGATGTCGCCACCGTGGAACTGCGCTGCGCTCTTTACGATTGCCAGGCCGATGCCTGATCCACCTTTCTTACGGCTTCGGCCGGATTCGATGCGGTAGAAACGATCGAAGATATGATCCAAGTGCTCTTCAGGAATACCTATACCGTCATCTCCTATAATAATACGATAGCTATTCTCATCTTCCTCCTGAAGGAAAACAGTGATCGTAGAGCCTCCTGAATAAAGAATAGAGTTATTGATCAGATTATTGAATATCGACTCAAGAAGCGGACCATTACCAAGCATCATCATGGTCTCAGGGAGATTGATTTCAAAACCAATTCCTGCATCCTCTGCCTTGGGGAGAAGATTATCGGTCACTTCATCTACGATATCGCGCAGCGATAGGAGTTCACGCTGAATATTTTCTGCGCCTTCCTCGAGACGATTGAGGGCAAGGATGTCCTTGATCATATTAAGCAGACGGTCGGAATTAGCCTTGCATCGGGCAAGAAGCATATTACGCTGAGCATCAGTGAGCTTGTCCTTATGGGTAAGGATGGTATCAAGTTCAAGTGAAATAGCCGAGACGGGTGTCTTCAACTCATGGTTGATATTATTGGTCAATTCCCTCTTTAGCTTAGCTTTCTCTTCCTCTTCCTTCAGAGCCAAGGCAGCCTGACGGTCGCGCTCTGCGAGCGTACGCTGCCAACGAACATATATGAGGACGATATTGTGAGCGATTGTACCAAGTTCATTGCGAGGGAACACCTTAGTATCATAAATCTCTTCTCCTTGCTCAGCAGCCTTAGCAAATTCCGACAATCGTTTAACGGTGCTTCCGATTCTGGAAGTGGCATACCAAGTAATAGATATGATCACAACATAAATGAGAAGTGCATACCAGATGAAGGAGCGGTCGATCTGCATAAATTCCGAGATGCCAACGTCATGACCAAGTGCACCGGTACGAGCGAAAAGGTCTCCCTCCTTCAAGGCCGCATAATAATAGAAGTCATCGTTGTCGATATCATCGTTGTTGTGAACGGAGAAACCTTGATGATTTTCTGACTCATCGGCCATACGTATCTCCTCCCTGTCCAGAGGATTACCCTCTATATCAAGACCGCTGTTGTCGTAGATCACATTTCCTTTCGAATCGAAGATAGCGAGCTGAAGCTGCTGGATAGGGAGGTCGATTGTGCGTTCCCACAGTTCCACGTTGACCACTCCCCCGTCGTAATGGTCGAGGAGCTGATAATTGAGGATGGTCAACTGCGCGTTGAGCATATCCTCACGGTAGCGCTGTTCACGGTTGAACTGAAAAGCGAGAAAAGCAATCTCGCAAAGCGTGAGGATCGCCACAACCACTAAAAGAAGTTTGGTGCTGTAGCTGATTTTGATTGGACGCATAGTTGGAGTTGTGGAGTTGTGTGGTTGTGAGGTTGTGGAGAGATCGGGGTGGTAGTGAGTTGTGGAGAGAGTGAGGGTTGTGGATTTGAGGAGAGAGGTAAGGGTTAAACTTTGAAGCCGTAGCCGTAGCCGGAACGGGTCACGATGAGTTTGCCGTATTTTCCTATCTTAGCGCGGAGACGAGTCACATTGACATCAACTACACGGTTGACTACAACCACTTCATCAGACCATACTTTCTGGAGGATATCCTCACGGGAGAAAATCTTTCCGGGATTGCTCATGAAGAGAGACAGAAGCTCGAATTCCTTACGAGGCATGCGTACGGGGACTTCGTCGATGGTGCAAACGATCTGGTCAAGATCTATTACGAGCCCTTCCTCACGGATGATACGCTTTGGTTTAGCTTCTTCATTCTTGACAGCAGCCGCAACCGCCCCTTGTACGGGAGCACCGGAACCGGTGCGCTCGGTACGACGAAGTACGGATTTGATGCGAGCCAAAATATTTCGGATATTGTATGGTTTTGTGACATAGTCGTCAGCACCGAGATTCAAGCCGGCGATCATATCATCGTCAGCGTTCTTAGCAGTGCAGAAAATGATAGGTATATGCGAGGTGGCAGGATTGCGCTTTAAAATACGAGCAATCTCGAAACCAGACATCTTACCCATCATGACATCAAGTAAGATGAGGTCGTATTGTGGCAGATCCATCTCAAGAGCTTCCTCGGCAGAGTATGCCGTGTCGGCTTCGTAGCCCTCGATCTCGAGGTTAAGTTTGAGACCTTCGCAGAGGTCCGGTTCGTCGTCGACGACAAGTATCTTGTATATTTCCATAATTATATTTTAATGCATAATCCGGGATGCATGACGCAAAATTCAAGGGCGTAGGAGGCCATTGAAATTATTTTTGCAAATTTAATAAATAATTTTGACAATACAAAATATTATCTGTAACAATTAATGAAGTTTAACACGGCTCTTTCATTTAAACTTGTCTATCTCTTGTCTATGATGTCTTTTCCCC
>CAYSMP010000150.1:0-10190 GCA_964432215.1 uncultured Sangeribacter sp. | reverse complement strand
CATTTCGATAAGGCTCTTGAGGTCGTTGCCATACTTCACATAGCGGTAGGCATATCCCATGGAGCGGAAGAGGTTGGGTTCACCTTCGCCGTTGGTGTTGCGTAGGAGGCGGAGATCAGCATAGATGCCGCCATGATTTTCGGCAATGCTCATCTGGTTGTCGTTGACGACGACTATGAAGTTAGATCCGAGAGTTGCTCCATAGTCGAGACCTTCGAAAGCGACACCGCCGCTGAGCGATCCATCGCCGATCACTGCAACCACATTTTCTTTTTCACCCTTCAGGTCACGGGCTTTGGCCAGTCCGGCTGCGAGTGCAACTGCTGAGGAGGTATGGCCAAGTGAATAGAGGTCGTAGGGGCTTTCGTTTGGATTGGTGTAGCCGGTCACGTCATCGTAATGGGCGGCATCAGTGAAAGCCTGCATACGCCCTGTAAGCATCTTGTGTGGATATGTCTGGTGGGATACGTCAAAGACTATCTTGTCTTCAGGCGTGTCAAATACGTAGTGGAGGGCGATGACGGCTTCTACCATTCCGAGATTAGGACCCACGTGTCCACCGTGGACTGAGAGTTTTTCGATAAGAGTAGCTCGGAGTTCAGAGGCGAGTTGTTTCAGTTCAGGGAGACTCATATTGCGGATGTCTGCCGGAGTTTTTATTTCTGTGAGATCTATATTTTCCATAATTTTATTTAAGTTCGCAACCTCACCTAAAGGTTATGAGGTTATCGGTTTATTAAAGGTTATCGGTGTCTGCGATTTTAATTGTTCTTTTGTAAATAAAACGCCTTTGGGTTAGTGTGGGTTTGATTCCGCTGACATATTTTGCATACCATTGTTACGGATTTATGTGCCAAAATTACTTGTGCCGTATGAAATTTCTTCTGTGGTCTCCACAAACCAGTAAAGCGAGATCCGTGTGAGCTTTTCTTTTCCCAAATTTTATTTATACCTGAGTAGTTACATTGCAAATTAACCACGTTAAAAGCAGTGAAACAATATCAGGGATATTGAGGCGTTATGATAGTAGTCAATCATCTTTAAATATTGTTGGATATGAGACGCTTTCTTGTTTTTTTCGTGTTTATGGTAGCATTAAGTCAACTAAATGTGTTTTCTCAGACTACAGATGACTCACGACCTATGTGGGGCATAAAAGCTGCCCTTGATGTGAATCTTCCCGGCAAATGGAGTGCGGGTGGAGACAAGGTAGATATGTATCGTCATGGGTTTGGCGGTGCTGTAGGAGCGGTCTATAATATATACCTCGGTCATGACTTTTATATAGAGCCGGGATTATCGTTGTTTTACGATGCGTATTCCTACAAAAAACTTTATGTAGCTGAAAATTCCCAACCAATAGATCCAACAATTTATAAATCTGGGTTCAGACTACCGGTAGTAGCCGGATATTCTTTTGACTTTACGGATAGATATGGGATGTCGGTCTATACAGGTCCGGAACTTAGCTATGTCTTTTCCGGCGGAATACGTGGAAAATACGTGACTCCCGATAATGAAGATATTGGAGAAGCCCTTAATCCATATGCCAAGCATGGGATGTTTCGGCGGTTTGACTGCGCATGGAAAATAGGAGTTGCATTCCCGACTGATTACGTCACACTTAATATTGATGCAGCTATAGGAATTACAGATATCTGTAAGCATGACATATCCATGAGGGAAAACCGCATCAGTATAGGGCTTGCACACTATTTCTAAAAATTACGACTACTAATATGCGATTGGTGATTCAGAGAGTCACGGAGGCTTCCGTGACGATAGATGGGGAGCTTTTCAGTGAGATTGGGAATGGACTGATGGTGCTTGTGGGGGTGGCAGAGGGGGATACACCCGCCGATGTGGAGTGGCTTGCTGCCAAGACAGCGGCAATGCGTATTTTCCCGGATGAGAATGGAGTTATGAATAGGTCGGTGGTGGATGTAGATGGCGAAGCGTTGGCAGTCAGTCAGTTTACGCTTATGGCTTCCACTAAGAAGGGCAACCGCCCAAGCTATATCCACGCAGCCGGACATGAATTGGCAATTCCCATGTATGAGCTTTATTGTCAGAGGCTATCTGAGCTGATGGGCAAGGAAGTAAAGACAGGACAGTTTGGAGCTGACATGAAGGTAAGTCTTGTCAATGACGGCCCCGTCACAATCATAATCGACTCCAAACTTAAGGAATAATAAGGTTGTATGTGCGCATAAGACAAAGTTGCAGTGCCAGGGTTTAATGTGGGCTCTGTCATTTTTAGATTAATTAATGCTATGGATTGTAGTGTGTTAAATTGAAGTTAAATAGCATGAGGGAACTAAACGTTCGGTTGTTATAGTAGTCAAAGCTTGCGTAAAACGTTTGGAGTTGTAAGTTACGAGTTGTAAGTTATAAGTCTGACGTTGAAAAGCAAACAATAAAAACACACGAAAAACGAATTAAGATGAAAAAGACAGTAATTGGAATGGCTCTCATGGCCATGGCGCTTGTAGGATTCAACGGTATGGCACAGAATACTCCCCAGAGCGGAAAAGCTCAGGTTGAAAATGTAAAAGGCAAGAATAGTGGCAAGATGCAGGCTCGTGAGAAGAAGAATCCTTACGAGGGACTTACTCTCACCGACGCTCAGAAGACCAAACTTGCTGAACTTGATAGCAAACGCCAGGCAGAACGTCAGGCTAAAATGGAGGCCCGTAAGGCCGATGGCAAGAAAGGCGATAAGAAGAGCATGACTGATGCTGAGAAGCAAGCTGCAAAGCAGGCTAAGATGCAGGCTCGTAAGGCGGACAAGATGGAATATCTTCAGGAGGTTAAGGCCATCGTTGGGCCGGAGCAATATGTAGTGTTCCTTGAGAACATGTATGTCAATAGTGGCAATCCAGGCGGTGGCAAGGCTCTCCGTCAGGGTAAAGGTGTCAAGAAAAGCATGGCTAACCACAAAAGTGGAAAAGGACAGCGTAAAGGAGACCGCAAGGGTGGTCAGAAAGGTGGCCAACGCGGTCAGAAAAGCTCTAACGCGGCCAATGCTCAGTCATAAGTATTGAATCTCTCAAGATAAGTAGCTCGCAAAAATTAATGATATGATAAATGCGAGATAATCATGAGGCAGCTTTGCATTTATCATATCAAGATCCTTGCAGATGCTTGGTTAATATATGTCGTTTAATTTTTGTGAGCTACTTAAAGAAAGACACACATTTTATAAGTAAAAAGAAAAGGTTAGTAATTACAAAAACAGGTGTCAGACTATTTCTGCCTGACACCTGTTTTTGTATGAGTCGGGGACTTATTGTCACTCTATAATAAGGGTGTTGTCAATATGTTTAATGTTGATCTGTTCGAAGGTATTGAGTTGGGTGATTATATCATCGAGTGGTAGGGAAGAGTCAAGACGATAGTAGAGGTGTAGTGTAGCTATCTCCTTGTTTTGGAAGTTAACCTCAACTCCATAGATGGATGCAATGGTATTCATGATAGTTTCGAGAGTGTCATCTTCAAACATTAACGGGGTAGGGGTTGCTGGTAAGCTGTCATGCAGTTCAATCTGAGATTGCTGGGGCAACTTGGAAGATAGATTGGTAGATTCAGTAGTTTTCTCAAAGGAAGGTTTGGGATTATGGTCTTTGATTGCGACTGTAATTGCGATTCCAGCAGCAATAGCTACAATAGATGTGAAGATGATTATGGCTATAGAAGCGGCACGGCTTCCCTTCCATAAAAATGCATGTCTGCGGTTGAGTGAATGACTGTCTGCAAATTTTGCCCATTCTGCATCTACATCTACTGTTTTTTCTGCTTCGATGGCCGATTCTGTTTTGCACAAAAGATTGTAGATATCTCTTGTCTCAGGATCGGAAAGTATTTCCTCAAGTTGAGAAGATGTGTATTTTCGGGGGTTCTCGATGATATCAAGAACGATGTCGTATTTGTTATCCATATTATCCATTCTGATTAAGTTTTAGTCTGATTGTTTTCAGTGCATTGCTTAGGTGACGGAATACAGCAGCTTGGCTGATACCCATAATTGTGGCTATTTTTGCAAACTGCATTCCATCAGAGAACCGTAGCTGCATCACTCGGCGAGCCTGTGGGGTAAGGTCGGAGCTGATAAGGGAATGAATTCTTTCGATTGTCTCCTCGTCAGGCCACTCCTCATCTTCATATTCTTTATTCTCAACAAAGTATCGGTTTTCAATTCTTTGATGAATTCCGCAGTCGCGTATATGTGTGAGGCATCGGTTTCTGACGGATCGAAGAAGGTAAGCCTCGCTGACTTGTTGAGCGGATGATGAGTCAAGCAAGGCCGCAAACACCTCATGGACCATGTCGTGGGCAAGGTCTTCGTCATGTAGAAGTGCCATTGCAAGGCGATTCATCCTGTCGTAGTTTGCTTTAAAAAGCTGTTCTATGTAGTTTCTTGTTATCATACATTATTTAAACTCATATCTTGGCCAAAACTCAATATTGATGAGGAAAAATATTTTGTAATCTACTTATATCATTTCAAAATACCCGATGATGCAGACCCGGCTGCCTCTGGTTCGTTGTCTCGTTTCACTTTTTTACCGAAGCCAAAAGTGTAAGTGGCTGTTATCTGTGCGTAAGCATGGTGGGTTCCATTGATGAGGGTTGTGTCGGTGCTGTATACCTCACTGTCCATCACTTGATTGGAGCTTCTCCAATTCCATCGTCCTATATTGCAGATGGTGGCAGATATATTCCAGTCTGCATGAGCCCAGCCGGCAGTCATGGAATATTGATCCTTATCGTGTTGCCATATTCCGTTCATCATTCCATCCCAAGTCCCGATTGTAGAAACGTATTTCAGCCCAAAATTCCAGTTTTTGATGTAATATCTCATCTGGAGATAGTAGTAGATATGGAAATGATTCACGTTGTACGGTTTACCATTGTGATTGAAAAGTTGGCTTAGGTTTCCTGTAAGGACCAAAGACTTGTCAAAGAAGCGAGCTGACCCTTTGATGCCGTACATTCCGTGGGAATAAGATCCCATGGGTTGTTTTATTGTTCGGATCACTCCCTCTCCATTCGCTTCGTAGTCATAGACATATCTGTCCTTTACGGCCCAGCCCCATGCAAACGCGCTCAGACTGTAGTTATTGTTAGGAATCCATGTATATGAGAAATCAAAATCATAGCTTTTAGCAGGGATAAGATTTGGATTGCCAGTATATTTAAGGAATGGAGAAGCCGTTATTATCTGATTACTTTTGAAGTTTGGTAGAGGTAGCCATGATTCATACTGAAAGATAGCAGACACGGAGTGCTTGCGGTTGGGGGTAAACTGTAAGGATGCATCAAAATAAGGAGCATTTCGATTGTCAACTATCGAGTTGAACTGCAGTCTATCCCAATCCCATCCGAAACCTATATGTCCTCGGAGATTTCTTACTAAAAATTCATAGCTTGCTCCCATGCCGAAACGGGAGGATTTGGCGTGGTCGAGAGCACTTGCTGTTCCGGAATATAGTGTACGGTTGTATTGATAGGAGCCTTTTACTATCCCTAACAGACTGCCGAATTTACCGAAATCATGCTTGATTTTAATATTTCCCGATAGGTTATTAGTGTTGTCTGTGGCGGAGTTTTCGATAGCCTGATAACCTTGCTCCGCATATCGGCTGCTTTGATCGGTATGTGAGAAGCTGTATTTTGGAGTGAATGTCAAAGAGTTTTTCCGTGGCAAGGCAAAGAAGTAGTAGCCATCGTATGAGATATACTTCGTAAAATTGCTTGAGGATGAAGAATACTCTGTATCAGGATACACGTTCTTGGTATAGCTGACAGTGCCATTGTTTTCGGAGTCAGGTCGCCTGTCAAGATTGCTGTTGATCAGGGAGGATGCTTGTATTTTCTCAGAATTGTATGTAGCTTTAAATATGAGGTAATAATTGTTACGGTGTTGTTTTGACGAGTGGTTTTCTGATATTCTCTGAAATTCATTTATTGAGCCGTCCTCTTGTGGCAAGCGGAATGTCTCAGTCATATCCTGCCCCAAATGAGATGTACCTTGATTGTAAGCTGAACCCATAAGGTCGTAGGTCATACGTTTATACTGCATTCTTACATTACCGATTAAACGTTCTTGATGACCGTTTAGAAACGTGCCGGAAGTGTAAGCTTTCGCATATCCTCCGTATTTATACTGCTGCATGATGAAATTCACTACATATGGGTTTCCTTGCATGCGGGGATCGGATGGGTATTCGAGATATTCAACACGTTTTACGTCTTTGACCCTCATTGTCTGTAAATCCTGTGCCGTAGCCGGGAGATAGTCTATAAAGACGGCTACAGGTTTTCCTCCATTGGTGACAATAGAGTTTCCTGAGATCAAGCCTAACTGGGGTATAGCCATATGTGCCAGCAGGTCGGATCCTGATAGTGAAGCGTTTTTCTGTGTGGCAGTAGGAAGATAAACTGATTTATCGGCATAAAGCATTGCGTTATCTCCTTCTACAGTCACTGATTTTAAGGCGATGGAATGTTCTTGCATCTTTATCATCCCGACCGGGAAGGTGTCGAATTTCCTGAATGTCGGTTTATAGCCGAGACACGTAAGTTTACCGAGCACTCCTTGTCGGTCGCAGGGAATGGAAAATCGCCCCTCTTCATCTGTTATTCCGTATGTGATGACAGTGGAGTCGTTGGGCGCAAGGAGTATGATGGTGGCTGCAATGACGGGCTCATTATCTGATCCGACGACCCGTCCGCTATAGCAGAATTTTCCATGTTGCAGGGCTTCGATATAGTAGTTGCTGCCTTTCTTTATTACGGATATAGGATTAAGTCCGATGGTTTGACGCAAGGCATCATACGTATTGTCAGTATTGATTTTGGCAGACGTGCGGTAATAATCCAGTTCTTTGTAAATAAATGATATCCCGATATCAGGATGATCCTTGCTGATACTGACAATTGCCTCCGAGATAGGAGTGTCATTGAATTTATACGAATACTTGTAGGCATTCGCAGAGACAAAGGCAGTTAAGGTCAGAAGTATGCTCAAAAAAGTTTTCATTTTGTCGTTATTGTATGTCATTTATAGTAAAGACACACAACATCGCCAAAACTCAACTTTGTAATGAAAAATTTTTTTCTTGATTATCGTTGTTGTTCCGATAGATTGCCTCAAGAACTGAGTGGATTGGCTGAACCCTAAATGGTGGTGTCGTGTTGTTATATGTGAAAATTGAAACCTTAAATTTTTAACTCATCTTGCGTAAGCGGAAGTCGAAGGTTAGAAAACCCTAAAGTTGAGCTTACGAAACTTAAATTATAAAAAAATGGTAAGATTAAATGTATCAATGATTGTAGAGACGAGTGAGAATCGCGAGAAACTCGTTGAGAAGGCAATTGAACTTGTAGAATTTTCTCTACGCGACAAAGGATGTATTGGCTACGACCTCTATAAGTCGCAGACAAATGATGATCGCTATCTAATCTTGGAGACATGGGCATCTGAAGAGGATCTCAAGGCGCATGTGGCTTCAGACCACTTCAAGCGTCTCGTGCCGGAACTGGAGAAATACTCCACCATGACCCTTGAGAAGTTCGACTTCTAAAAAACAAAATTGACAAATAGAGAGTGCGGCATAATCTGATTATGCCGCACTCTCTATTTAGACTCTATATTACTTATTTAGAACAATTATTTCTACCGTCTCCTAAGTAGTTAGTTCCTTTCGCGTCTCATCGGGTAACTATTATTGACTCTTATATTCAAGTAAAATCGAATCGAGAGTTGTCCGCTTGCAAGGTTTTTTCAGGCAGTATGATGCAGCGCGAATATCCGACAAAAACACATCTTGCAGAACCTATTGAAAAAATAACCCTCGGTATCCAACCGAGGGTCTCATTCTACTTTTTATGGTTTTGAGTTATATAAACCCATGAAACAGTATATCCGCTCCCAAATCAAATTCTTTTATTTCTTCTTGACGATAAACTCCAATTTTTGAAGGCTCTTTTTGTCGATATTCGCAAGGATTAAGGCATAGTGCAGTTCTTCATCCGATGTCATCTCATTGCATATGTAGTCAAACTCGTTTTGAGGTATAACCTCTTTGAACATAGGACCATGTGAATTATTATATATGCGCCTGATATCGTCGGTTAGTGGAGATATTACGTAAGAGTATATCGCCATATACGGTACGCTATTGAATGTGTTAAAATTTGGATCAGCCTTATCTAATATGGACTCAAGCCATATACGACAAGCATCGTATGGCATGCCTGATGTCTGTAAATCGCGAGAGAATATCCTTCCATTTTCATCAACTTCAAACACCCTGCTTATTTCATATTTTTCAATCGGGCATAAATCATAGTATTCGATGTCTTCTTCTGTTTTTATTTCCTTTTCGATTGGCTTTTCGAGTTCAACCATATGTCGGTCATAAAGAATGCGCACAAGCGAATATTTACGGTCGCTTCCATCCTGCGGTGGATTGGCAAGAATAGTCCTTTTTACATCAAGATAATATTCATGTTCTCTTTCATAGGTGAAGCCTTCGATTGCTCCGAAGGCAAGAGATTCCCATACACCTGGATTATCCTCTGACATTACCAGCATGCACTCTTCAGGTTCACTCGTCATGCCGAAGATGAAACCTGTTTCATGGGAAACCGACATTCTTATGACTTTAGTCTGGTCAGTTGGTTCATCGTCATGGTGGCAGTTTGCCATTAAAAGGCAAGTGATGAAAAGAAATGGAATTATTAGTTTATTCATCATTCTATTTTTAAATGTTTTCTTCTAAGTCGCTCGCAAAAATAAATGCATAGCAATGCTAGCGAAGCGAAGCCGCCTCTGCTATCCGCCTCCTAAGCGCAGGAAAAAATTTCTCTCTGCTGCTCTCTGCTCCTCCTTTGCTCTGCGTGATACTATAGTAGACTTTCAACTAAATTGAAGAAGAACCATTTTTCACAATGGAATAGGAGAGCATAAGTATTGCCATTACGCAGCAGATATTGATAATCTGTCCCGACATCTGTGGGTGCCCATATAAAAGGAAGCCGTTGACAAGACCATCCAACCAGAATAAGATGACTGATAAAGCTACCATCATAAACCAAAACATAGTCCGCTTGATTAAAAGCATTGAGGTGCTTAATAAGATAAAAAGACCGACGGCAATAAGCACTATGCCAACCCAATTCTCAGTGGCGGAAATCGATGAACTTATGCTGATGATACCTCCAGCAATACGCGCAATACCAACGATATAAGCCAACACTGCGCCACAAATTCCTTTTATACTCATATCAAAATATCTTTATATTGAAATTTAAACAACTTCATTATATTTTCTTTACAAAATTAGCAAGAATCCATCAAAAAAATCCGCAAATCCAGTTAAATTTCTTTGACCAATCCACCGCTCGTAGAACTGTTACAAAATTACTAAAAAGACTTCGAATACAAAAGTTTTTTGTCCTGAAAATTTGCAGGTTACAAAGTACAAATAAGGTGCAAAAAGGCTTTTTTGAAGCTATTTTAACGCCTAATCCTAAGCTATAAGTAGTACACTAACTTCGTGACAAAAGTGAAAGAAGATGTAATGTGAAAGTACATTATTAAAAAGTACATTATTAATAAGCCAAATATTCCTGCGAATCTATTGAAACAATGAACTTTATTGATTCATAATAATTCTATCACATAAAGAACAAACTGCTATTCCCCTGTGTTTTAATAGAAAAAGAGCTTATGAGAATAACAAGAGTTCCCACGATGGTGGTATTTGTCATATTATTACTAAGTGGTTGTTCCAAATCATATAAGAACGCCGTGTCGTATATCAGCACAGGATATTCGGAGCAAAAGCATGAGGAAGAAAACTTTGCTTCTGATGAAGAAGGCGCAGTACAAGAACCGGCATGGACTTACTTTGAAAGGTTATCGTTTTTGTTTGGAGCTGACTCGACGTGTGTAGGGATGCGTGATGACATGAATTTTCCGGAATGGTATTCAGGCTGTTTCTTTAATGACAGGAACAGACTGACCATTAATGTAGTCGGAGATACTGTCGAAATCCGTGACGCTCTTGCCCGGCAGCTCGGGGGAAATGAATTTGATTTGGGTATCGGAGTGTGTTCAATCAAAGAGCAAATTAAGACAAGACAACTATTAAGAGAGGCTGTTGCACAAAAATACAATGGAG
>CAYSMP010000149.1:0-10404 GCA_964432215.1 uncultured Sangeribacter sp. | reverse complement strand
GACGACCTTACTCATGTGATCAACTACGGTCTACCTGACGATGTAGCCGTCTATACTCACCGCTCCGGACGTACGGGACGAGCCAACAAGACCGGTGTCTCCGTAGCCATCATCCATTCTCGTGAGCGCAGTAAGCTTCGCGAAATAGAGAAGCGCATCGGAAAGACGTTTGAGTATAAGAAGGTGCCTACCCCCGACCATATTATCGAAAAGCAGATCTATCATCTTGCCGACCGCATCGAGCGTGTGGAAGTTGACGATGAGCAGATTCAGAAATTCCTGCCGGGTGTGCGCAAGAAATTGGAATGGCTCTCGGAAGAAGACCTTCTCAAGCGTGTGCTTTCTCTTGAATTCAATCGTCTGCTCGACTACTACCGCGACATGCCCGACATCGATCTCAATGCCGATGCAAAGAAGGAGAGATCAGAGAGTGGAGATCGTAGAGGCAGAAGAGACAGAGGAGAGAGCGGTGAGCGAAGAGGCAAGAAGGAAAGGGGCGACAAAGACCGCCGCACGGCCGAAGACGGCTATGAGCGCCTGATGGTCAATATCGGCAAGGCTGCCGGTTTCTTCCCCGGCAACCTTATGGAGCTGATCAACCGCTCCGTAGTCGGCTCTAAGCCTGAGATCGGCAGGATCGACCTTCTCCCCGAATACACTCTCTTTGATGTCAGGAAGAAAGATGCCCGAAAAGTAGTAGACGCTTTGCGCAATACCGACTTCTTCGGCCGCAAGGTGAGGGCTGAGTTTGCTACCGACCGAGACTATTCCCGCGAAGCCAAAGACCGCGCAAAGAAAGCTGAAATGAAAAAGGCGAAATCTGAGGGCGGAGAGCGCAAAAGCAAAAAGTCTGTAAAGACAGCACGCACAGACTATGAGATGTCGCTCAGTTCTCCGGTAGCCGGAAAGAAGAAAGAAAAAAAGGAGAAGAAGGCTAAGAAAGCTGAGGCTCCGAAATCGAAATACAACGGAAATTACGATATATTCAAAAAGAAATGAAAATATCCCTGATCGGGCAGGGTGCCCGAATATGGCTTTCTATAGCTATCTGCCTCGCGGTTTCTATCGCGGGGCATGCCGCTAAGAAGACTCTTGCCGAAGAGGCCCCCCCTTTGACGGCCTCCAAAGTGTTTGCCGAATTGCCTCTTGAAGTGACCGACATGCTTCGTCCTTCCACGCGTCTGGATATGCTCGACTATTATACGCAGGCCGACAGTATCCTTAATGCGACCAATGCACTTGGGGGTGAGAGCAGGCTGCTTCAGCTGACCCCCGACTATATGAAAGTTTCGGTCACACCGGTCAGCACATTGGAGATCAAAATTCTTCCGGCCGGGAAGAAGCAGATGGCAGTGACTCTCTACACTACGGGAGGGGAAGGAGATGCGCGCGACACAGAAGTGCGTTTCTTCGACTCCGAGCTTAGACCCCTTGACACATCAAAATTTCTAAAGGCTCCGGTCTTGACTGATTTTTTTACGCTGAAAGGCTCGGAAGTCAGCGAGGATGAACTGAAGGAAAAGGTAGCCTATGCAGCTGTAGAATACACTACCGGTCCGGGCGACGTGCCGCTGATAGCAATGCTGACCACCTTGAAAGTCATCTCTCAGGAAGACCGCGATCTCCTCGACCCGCTCCTGACCCCGGCCCTCTCCGCCCCCTGGAAATCCTCCTTCAAATTCAAGTGATCCCCAACCCCACAACCCAACAACTTCACAACCCCACAACCTCACAACTCCACAACCAATGAAAACCCGAGTAAGATTTGCTCCCTCCCCCACGGGACCCCTCCACATCGGCGGCGTCCGCACAGCACTTTTCAATTATCTTTTCACCCGCCAGCATGGCGGCGACATGATCCTCCGCATAGAAGACACCGACAGCCGTCGGTTTGTTCCCGGAGCAGAGGAATACATCATCGAGAGCCTTGACTGGCTCGGCATCAAGTTTGATGAGGGGATCCGCGAAGGTGGTCCTCACGGCCCTTACAAGCAGAGCCAGCGTCGCGACATCTACCGCAAATATGCCGACATGCTCCTCGATGCAGGAAAGGCCTACATCGCCTTCGATACTCCCGAAGAGCTTGAGGCGGCCCGTGCCGAACGTCCCAACTTCCAGTATGACGCCCACACTCGCGGCGAGATGCGCAACTCTCTGACTATGCCGGCAGAGGAAGTGAAGCGACTCATCGACGAAGGACATCAATACGTAGTCCGCTTCAAGACGGAGCCTAATGTAGATGTTAAGGTCAACGACCTTATTCGAGGCGAGGTGGTCATAAACTCCAATATCATCGACGACAAAGTGCTCTATAAGAGCGCAGATGATCTCCCTACATATCATCTCGCCAATATCGTCGACGACCATCTTATGGAAGTGACCCACGTGATACGTGGCGAGGAATGGCTTCCCTCAGCTCCGCTCCACGTGCTCCTCTACCAGGCATTCGGCTGGGAAGACACGATGCCGCAATTCGTGCATCTTCCTCTGCTGCTGAAACCTGTAGGCAACGGCAAACTCTCGAAGCGCGACGGCGACAAACTGGGATTCCCCGTATTTCCGCTCGAATGGCATGATCCCAAGAGCGGGGAGATATCCTCAGGCTACCGCGAGAAAGGGTATTTGCCGGAGGCCGTAGTCAACTTCCTTGCCCTCCTTGGCTGGAATCCCGGCGATGACACTGAGATAATGAGCATGGATGAGCTGATACAGAAATTCTCTTTCGACCACTGCTCAAAAGCAGGAGCCAAATTCGACTATAAGAAAGGAATATGGTTCAACCATGAATACCTCATGCGCATGGACGACATGGCACTTGCCGAGCTCTTTATGCCGGTGCTAAAAGAGCGTCTTGCCGAAAGAGGCCTGAGTGCCGACGACTTTGGTATGGACTATGTAGCTAAAGCCGTAGGCATGGTGAAAGGCAGAATTGAATTCGTACAGGATCTATGGGCACAGGGTGATTTCTTCTTCGTGGCTCCCGAATCGTATGCCGAGAAGGATGTCAAGAAGCGCTGGAATGAAGAGACCCCGCGCATCATGGAAGAACTGATAGAGGTGCTCGAGGGAATCGACGATATGGCATCGGCCAACGCTGAAAAGATCGTGCTTGACTGGATCGCCTCGAAAGGTTACCATCTTGGCAACGTCATGAATGCCTTCCGCCTTGCAGTGGTAGGAGCGTGCCGCGGCCCGCATATGTTCGACATTACCGAACTGATGCCCAAGAGCGAAGTCATAGCCCGCATCCGCCGAGCCATTGAAAAAATCTAAATGTTAAATCCCCTTCTCCGCAAAATAAAACCATAGGAAAGCGCGTTATCCCCAAGGGGGCAACGCGCTTTACCTTTCCCACCTCTCCCCACAACTCAACAACCCAACAACCCAACAACCCCACAACTCCACAACCTCACAACTCCACAACCTAACAACTATAAAAAAAACAATCAAACATGAAAAAATCGTTACTCTTGTCCGTTGCCCTGGCAGCGGCATGCTCCGCATCGGCTGCGACTCCGGCATTAGTCAAAGCTGACGCTTCCGCTTTCTCCTCGGGATTGAAGCTCCCTGCTCCGGCTGCCAAGGCTTCTGCTATCACTCGCGCCCAAGGCGATCCGGTGTCGTTTGACTTCACTTATTCCAATGGCCCCGCTGGTGCCTACAGCCTTAATGGTGCTACCGGTGGGAAAACACGTATATATCTCGGCTTTGAAATGAGTCCTGCTGATATACGCGCTTTTGCCGGATCCAAGGTGACCTCTTTCTCCATATATAGTCCATATGGCACCGACGAGCAGACCGGTAAGACGCTGGATAATACCATCACAGACGCTCGCTTCTTTTATTCATTCCGCCTTGCAAAAGAGGATTATAAGCAAGATTTCAATCTGTCAACAACTCCGGCTACTGAAAATATAATTCAGATAGATGAGCCTTACACTATCACAGGAGAAGAGACATCCCTCTATTTCGGATATAGTTTCGTGGTGCCGGAAGAGGACAATATGGCATATCTTATTACCGACAATATTCCTACTGAAGCGGGCGCCGGAATCTATTCATCATCTAATACTGATGATTTCCCGGCTACATTCTATACATTTTCTACCGATATTGGTGCACTCTGCATGTCGCTGAATTTAGAGATGGAGACGGTTCCTCAATACATCTCATTCTCTTCTATGCCATCCACATTATGTCTGCCGTTGGGGCAGCCATCCACTCTCCCTATAACTTTGTCTGCTACCTCGGCCTATCCCATCGAGTCATTCACGCTTGAATACACTATGGGAGGAGAGACCTACAGCGATAAATTCCAGAGTGAAGAGCCTCTCCCTGCCGGTGTAGGGCGCCTGATCTCACTTGATCTGGAAATTCCGGCTCAACATGAGAAATTCAACGAACTTGTAGAGTTCAAGCTGACGTCCATCAATGGAATTGAGAATGTCTGTGATGGCTCTGTAGCAGAAGTCTCTGTAGTTGTGGTCGACGAAGTTCCGGTCCACCGTACTCTGTATGAGGAATATACCAGCACATCCTGCGGTTATTGCACACGTGGCTATGCAGCTATTGAATATATGAAGAAAAACTATCCTGATTTTGTGACCGTCTCCTACCACTCAAGATATCAGACCGCAGATCCAATGCAGACTGTCACTGATTTCCCTGCGGATATATCGTCGTTCCCTACAGCATTCCTCAACCGCTCGCTTTCTGTGGATCCTTACTACGGGACGCAATCTTATATGAATATGGCACTCCCTGTAGTGGGAGATATTCTTGCACTCAATGCAGTGCCGACGGCATGGAAAATAGACGTCGCTCATGAATGGACATCTGAGAATGAACTCGTCGCAAGGGCCTCTGTGGCAAATATGGCAGGCTTCAAAGATAAGGAGTATAAGATTGGTTATATCCTCGTAGCGGATGGCCTTTCCGGCACTACTACCACCTGGAGGCAAACAAACTACTACTATACAGAAGCTCCGAATTTCATTGCTGAACTGAATGATTTCTGTCTTGGTGGAGTATATGGAAGAGGAAAGGTCGTAGGACTTGTCTATAACGATGTAGTCATTTCAGACGAGGGAATCCACGGTGTGGATGGAAGCATCCCCGCTACTCTCGCCCCTGAAGAAAAAGTCAACCATTCCCTGACATTTGATCTCACAAAGATTCCTGAGCGTCTTCTCCCCGACACTAAAAATCTTCGCATTGTAGCCATTGTGCTCGATGCCAAAGGGAATGTGCTTAACTGCGCTAAGGATGAAGTCGACGATGCCTATTCTGCAGTAGCCGGGCTTGCTACCGAAGATGCTCCTGCTGAATATTTCAATCTCAACGGTGTAAAGGTGGCTAATCCCTCCCAAGGTATTTTCATCCGTCGTCAAGGCTCAAAGACTGAAAAGGTAGTGATTCGCTAAAAATATGCCCTCGTGGCAAAATAAAAGTATGGCAATGCGCGTTTCCTCATTAGGAGGATTACGCGCATTGCGCGTTTTTTTGCTGACATTAATTATCAACTCAACTTTCGCAAGCACTCCATAGCTCTTAAGTTGGGCTTGCGAAACTTAAATTATTAATCAATAATGAAAAAAACTCTACTCTGTTCAGTAGCCGTGATGGCTGCAAGCACTGTGATGGCTGCCTCTCCCGTATTCAAGAGCGCAGACACTGCTCTTTTCAAGGAGGGTCCGAAGCCTCTGACCAAGAAGGGGATGGCAAAAGCTCCGACTCGCGCTGATGATGCTCTCGAGACGTTTGAGTTCTCCTATGCCGACTATCCTTACATGTCGTTAAGCCTCAATGGTTTGGCATATGGTGTAAGTCGTGCCTACATGTTGTTTGAGATGACTCCTGAAGACATCAAGACATATGCCGGAAGCAAGGTGACCGGTTTTTCTGTCTATAGTCCGACAGATCAAGGCAACACAAACAATACTATGACAGAGGGTCAGCTTTTCTATTCTACAAATCCTGCCTTCTCATCGCTTGACTATACACAAGATTTCACTCTATCCAATAAGGCATATGCTATCAATAAAGTTGAGTTGAACGAGCCTTATACTATCACCGGAGAGGAGCCCGTGCTTTATTTCGGCTACAGTATGGTAGTGGAAGATAAAATGTATTATATTCCCGTTGATTTTGTGGCTGCCGAAAATACTGCCGGTATGGTGGGTGTATCGGAAGATGGAGTGACTCTTCCTACAGAGCTCATGACATTCGGCACCTCCTACGGATCTCTCTGCATGTCGATTACACTTGAAGGTAATGATTTTCCTAAATCCTTGTCTTTCGATAATTTGCCGGAGGGTATATGCCTTAAGCTCGGAGAGAAAGCCTCTATTCCAATCGGCGTACGTGCTATTAGCGGCCAGCCGATAGAGTCGTTTGATCTTGAGTACAATATTGGTGGACAGCTATATTCCTCCACTTATTCCTTCTCTTACCCGGTTCCTGCAGGAGTCAACCGCTATATGGGAGCTCAGCTTGATCTCCCGGCCCTGAATACGGAGTTTATGGAGGATGTTGAGTTCAGACTTACTAAACTGAACAACCGGCCTATCTCCGGCGATGGCACATCAGCTGTTTCCAAAGTCAGGGTGATGGAAAATCCTCCGGTGCATCAGACACTCGTGGAAGAGTACACCGGTACCTGGTGTGGCTACTGTCCGCGCGGTTTCGCTGCTCTGGAATACATCAAGGAGAACTATCCTGAATTCGTTGTCGCTTCTTTCCATGCCTCGAATGGATCTTCCTCGATAGATCCCATGGAGGTGACTGAGGATTTTCCGGTGCTGGTGAGCGGATTCCCAAGCGCTTGGCTCAACCGCACTTATTCATGTGATCCTCATGACGGTACCGAAACATATGGAGATCTTCCTCTCCCAATCGTAGGAGATATCGAGGCTCTCAATGCTGTCCCCACTGCATGGAGCATCAAAGTGAGCCATGAATGGGAATCTGCCGACATACTTAATGTCAAGGCTGAAGTAGCCAATATGGTAGGTTATACGGATGGTGACTACAAGATCGCTTACCTGCTCATAGCCGATGGCCTTTCTGGAAGCACAGCCCGCTGGTCTCAGACAAATTATTATTACTCTGATTTGGCTAATCCCGACTATATTGATGAATTCAAGGCCTTCTTCCGCGGCGGTAAGTATTCCAGGAGCAAGGTTCCTCTGACTTTCAACGATGTTGTGATCTCAGCCGATGGCATCTATGGCATCGAGGGAAGTGTGCCGACTTCACTTGAGAGTGAGCAGACTGCTGAACACAATATGAGCTTCGACATTACTGCCATCCCTTCAGCGATGAAAGTAGATCCCAACAAGCTCCGTGTGATCGCTGCTCTTATCGATGCAAACGGCCAGGTGGTGAACTGCGCTAAGGAAGAAGTCACTGACCATGATACTACAGGAGTGGCCGGTATAGCCGATGAGGATGCCCCGGTAGAATACTTCAACCTTAACGGTATGAAGATTGCTAATCCAACTGAAGGCGTATTTATCCGCCGTCAGGGCTCAAAGGCTGATAAGGTTATGATCAGCAAATGACATGACATAATTGAATAATTATTGTATAATTAAGACCCCGTCTTTCTATGGACGGGGTTTTTTATTATTTTTATGTGATTTTATAGAAGATTTTTTGTTAATATCGGAATTTATTTGTATTTTTGCATCGCAATTACACCAATTTAGCAACAACTATCAAAAGCAACACTTAAATCAACGGCGACAACAGAAAATGGCAGCGATGTCATGCGCCAACTTAAACAAAAAAATTAATGGAAGAGAAGAAACCCAAGAGACCAAGAATCGGAGCATTGCCTACCACTTCAGAAAACACGGAAAACAAAGATCAGTATTTTCAGTCAAGACCATATAAAGGCACTGAGCGTCCTGATTTTGGACAGCGCGGATTCCAGCCAAGACCACGCACCTATCAGAGCAGCTACTCCAATTCTTACCGTAGTTCGGAAGATGGCGGCTACAATCGTCAGCCTCGTCCCGCTTACCAGCAGCGTACAAATTCCTACAACCGCAATTACCAGAACGGTAACAGCGTAGGAGAGGGCTACAAGCGATATAATTCAGTGGACTCCGAAAATCAGAATGCCTCTTCTGAAAACACTTATCAGCAGACAGCGACAGAGGGTGGCAGCCAGCAGAACAGCTACAGCCGCCAGAATAACTATAACCGTCAGGGTCTACAACAAAACGGCTATAACCGCCAGAACAACTACAACCGTCAGGGTGGCAACCGCCAGCAGGGTGGCTACAACCGCCAGGGCAACAACCAGGGCGGCTACCAGAACCGCCAGCAGGGTGGCTATAACCGCCAGGGCAACAACCAGGGTGGCTACCAGAAGCGTCAGCAGGGTGGCTACAACCGCCAGGGCAACAACCAGGGCGGCTACCAGAAGCGCCAGCAGGGGGGATTCCAGAAGAATCAGAAACCGGGCATGAAGTTTATCCCGCGTCCTCGCCAGATCGACTACGTGATCGACGACATCGATCCAAACGAACCGATCCGCCTCAACAAGTTTATGGCAAACTCAGGCATCTGCTCACGCCGCGAGGCTGACGAGAAGATCACTGCAGGGCTGGTGACTGTCAATGATGTTGTCGTGACAGAACTTGGCACTAAGATCAACCGTGACGACGTGGTGAAATGCGAAGACAAGGTGGTCACTCCCGAACGCAAGTGCTACGTGCTCCTCAACAAGCCTAAGGATTGTGTGACTACAAGCGACGATCCGAATGGACGCATGACGGTGCTCGACGTAGTGAAAGGGGCCTGCCGCGAAAGAATATATCCTGTCGGTAGACTTGACCGCAACACTACCGGCGTGCTCCTTCTGACAAACGACGGTGAGCTCGCTTCGAAACTGACACATCCAAAATTTGTCAAGAAGAAGATCTACCACGTGTGGACCGACAAAGACATTTCAGAGGATGACATGCAGCGTATTGCCGATGGCATTCAGCTCGAAGACGGTGAGATCCATGCCGACGCTATCTCTTATGCCAATGACACCGACCGCAATCAGGCCGGTATCGAAATCCACAGCGGACGCAACCGCATCGTGCGTCGCATATTTGAGCATCTCGGCTACCGCGTGACGAAGCTCGACCGCGTTTACTTCGCCGGATTGACTAAGAAAAACCTTCCCCGCGGACGCTGGAGATACCTCACTCAGGAAGAAGTCAACTTCCTCCGTATGGGCTCATTCGAATAATCCCAAAGACCCCAAGACCTTAAAGACTTTAAAGACCTTAAAGTCCTTAACTTCATAAAAGAAACAAAAATGCAGAATATCAAACGTCAGACCGTCAAGGCTCTTCTCGCTGATCCCGACAAATTTATCGGGACTGAAGTTGACGTGAAGGGCTGGGTGCGTTCCCGCAGAGGCAACAAGAACGTGGCTTTCATTGCCCTCAACGACGGCTCATCTATCAAGAACGTACAGATCGTGGTAGACTTCGCAAAGATTCCTGAGGAATCGCTGAAGGATATCACTACCGGTGCCTCTATCCACGTACAGGGTAAGGCCGTGGCTTCTCAGGGAAAAGGGCAGGCTATAGAGGTGCAAGCCGACGAAATAGAGATATATGGCAAGGCAGACGTAGCGGACTACCCTCTGCAGAAAAAGGGTCATTCGCTGGAGTTCCTCCGCGAGATTGCCCATCTGCGTCCCCGCACCAACACCTTCGGGGCTGTGCTCCGCATCCGCCACTCTCTCGCCTATGCTATCCACAAATTTTTCAACGACAAGGGCTTTTATTATTTCCATACCCCTCTCATTACAGCTTCAGACTGTGAAGGAGCCGGTGCCCAGTTCCAGGTGACTACTCTTCCGCTTGATGAGCTCCCAAAGACTGAGGACGGCAAGACCGATTACTCTCAGGATTTCTTCGGAAAGATGGCGTCGCTGACTGTCAGCGGACAGCTTGAGGGAGAACTTGGTGCTACTGCGCTCGGATGTATTTATACTTTCGGCCCGACTTTCCGCGCCGAGAACTCCAACACCCCGCGCCACCTTTCGGAGTTTTGGATGATTGAGCCTGAGATGGCCTTCTATGAGATAGAAGACAATATGGATCTGGCTGAGGAATTCGTGAAGTATTGTATCTCATATGCCCTCGAGCATAATCGCGACGACATAGAGTTTTTGGCAGAGCATTTCGACAAGGAGCTTATCGACCGACTCAACTTTGTGGTCAACAACGACTTCGTGCGCCTTCCCTACACTGAAGGAATCAAGATTCTGGAGGAAAGCGGCAAGAAATTTGAATTCCCGGTCTATTGGGGAGTCGACCTTGCTTCGGAGCATGAGCGCTACCTCGTAGAGCAGCACTTCAAGAAACCGGTGATCCTCACCGACTATCCGAA
>CAYSMP010000148.1:0-10482 GCA_964432215.1 uncultured Sangeribacter sp. | reverse complement strand
AGTGCAAATATCGTGATTTTTTTTGAAATAATCACTATATCAAAGCCAAAAAATACAATTTATGTGCAAAAATAATGTTATCTTTGCAGAAAAATCGCTTATCATGGCACCCAAATGGATTTTTTTCGACCTTGACGACACCCTTTTTGACTTTTCTTCTGCATCCCTTTTATCCCTCAGACGCCTATGGGATGAAAGCCCGGCCATTCGAAGTCGTTTTGATAATCCCGATGCCTTTATAGAAGAATATCATATTCACAACAAGCGGATGTGGGATCTCCACGAAAGCGGACAAATTTCTGCTGATTTCCTGAAAGGTGAGCGTTTCCGGCTCACAGTCTCCCCAGACCTTCATGACGATGTGACGCTTTGCGCCATGCATAGGCTAAACGACCGCTATCTTTGGTTGCTCGGAGAATGCAATGCACCTATCGAAGGATCCAAAGACCTGCTCAGTGTGTTGTCGAAGAAATATCTTATAGGTGTTTTGACAAATGGCTTCACAGAGGTGCAATACCGTAAATTACACTCCACAGGACTTGACCGTTATATCCAGCGTATGGTAATCAGTGACGAGATCGGCATCCAAAAACCAGACCCACGCATTTTCCGCTATGCCGAAGCAGCGACTGGCGCGAATGCCGCTTCCACTATTATGATTGGCGACAATCCGGCCAATGACATCCAAGGTGCCATTGACGCCGGCTGGCAAGCTATCCACTTTGATCGGAAAGGAAAACCATTTTTCAGTTCTTCCGATCTTTTCCTCGGCCGGATTGACTCTCTTAATGATATTCCAGGAAAATTATTCAAAAGTTAATCCCGACACCCCTGAAAGTCGCCCGTAAAGGCTTTCAGCATCGTCAAGGCGAATGGAAAGGGTCATTGAGCAGGAGTTGTCAAATTGCTGGCTGACAACTTCAGCTCCGGTAGACTTCACCACTTTCATGACATCGTTCATAGCCATGTAAGGAAAAATGAACGAATATCTCTGTTGTCTTACGCATTCCTTGACTCCTGATGCTTCCAATGCCAACGAAGCAGCTTCCTTATAAGCTGCAATAAGACCGGGGGTACCAAGTTTGATACCTCCGAAATATCTTACTACTCCGACGGCTACATCTGTCAACTCAAGACTATTAATTTGGTTTAGAATCGGTTTTCCGGCTGTCCCGGAAGGCTCGCCGTTGTCATTGGCTTGCCATTCTTTACGTTCCGGGCCTATTACGTAAGCCCAGCAGACATGGCGTGCGTCATGATACTCATTTTGCAGAGCTTTCAATCGTGCCTTAGCATCATCGGCCGAAGTCACATGATACGCAAAAGAGAGAAACCGGCTCTTCTTCTCAGTGAACTTGCCGGTTCCCTCTCTCTCAATCGTATAAAAAATATCTGCCATCAGATCAACCGAACATATTGACGGTGTCCTGCGCTGTCTTTGGATAAAGCAGCATACCTGCTGCTACTTCCGACGCCTTGTCTTGTCCAAGTGTCTCCTTCACAATCTCAAGCGCCCAAAGTGTAGCGCTCGATGGTCCATTGGCAGTGACATACTTACCTGAGACTACCACCTTGGCCGGTTCATGGATACCACCCTCTACCTTACCTTCAAAGCTCGGATAGCAGGTAAACTTCTCGCCTTTCAAAACTCCAAGCTGGCCCAACACCTCACCGGGAGCCGCACATATCGCAGCCATTCTTCCCTTCTCAGAAGCGGCCTGGTTATGGATAAGACCCTGAAGCGGAGCAAACTCATATAGATTGGTAGCACCAGGCAGACCGCCGGGGAAAATCAGCCATTCGGCATCTGTGAAGAGAGTGCTGTCATAGAGCACATCTGCTACTACTATTATTCCATGCGCACCTGTCACCTGAAGAGATGCTGAGATAGACACTGTCTTCACCGGAATTCCTGCACGGCGAAGAATATCAATTACTGATATAGCCTCGATTTCTTCGAAACCGTCTGCTAAAAACACAAATGAATCCTTCATGATAATTGAGTTGACTAAAGATGCCAAGACTCTTGGCGCCCAAAGACGTCAAGAGCCATAGCTTTATTTACTACTATTTTCTATGATAACAATCTACTGAATCCCTTAGTTCAGTAAATTCCATCAATTGAACAGTCTAAACTCAATACTTACTGTTCAATACTTATTGTTCAATACTTATTGTTCAATACTTATTGTTCGATACTTATTGTTCAATACTTACTGTTCAATACTTTTTAGAACACACCTTGAGCGTGCATTGCTTTTGCAACCTTGAGGAAACCTGCCGTGTTGGCACCCTTCACATAGTTGACATAGCCATCTTCGGTATTGCCGTATTTCACACACTGCTCGTGGATATCCTTCATGATTTCCTGAAGTTTTTCGTCAACCTCTTCGGCAGTCCACTTCATCTTCTGCGCATTCTGTGCCATTTCAAGACCGGAAACAGATACGCCGCCTGCATTGGCAGCCTTACCCGGGGCATAAAGGATCTTTGCCTTGAGGAATTCAGCGACAGCCTCGCGGGTAGAAGGCATGTTAGCACCTTCGCTTACAGCTATTACGCCACCGTCTACAAGAGCTTTTGCTTCTTCACCGTTGATCTCATTCTGAGTTGCAGATGGCATAGCGATATCGTATTTCATCAAGGTCCAAGGACGCTTACCACTATGGTAGGGAAGATTTTCGTTGGCTGCGTATTCACTGCATCGGCCACGGAAATATATCTTATGTTCAAACAGACGGTCAAACTGCTCCTGAGTCATCCCTTCCGGGAAGAGTACTGTGCCTTCGCTATCGCTCATAGACATTACCTTTGCTCCAAGTTTAAGAAGTTTTTCAGCTGTGTAAAGAGCTACATTGCCGGAGCCGGAGATAGCAACTTTCTTGTCTTTAATGTCTATGCCCTTAGTGGCGAGCATATTGAGGAGGAAGTAAACATTACCATACCCGGTAGCCTCCGGACGCATCAGCGAGCCGCCAAAATCAAGACCCTTGCCTGTGAAAGTACCGGTAAACTCGCGCTGCATTTTCTTATACCAACCAAACATGTAGCCTACTTCACGGCCACCAACGCCTATATCGCCTGCTGGCACGTCAGTATCTGCACCTATGTGGCGGGAAAGTTCCTGCATGAAGGCCTGGCAGAAACGCATCACTTCCATGTCGCTCTTACCACGGGGTGAGAAGTCACTGCCACCCTTGGCGCCACCCATAGCCAATGTAGTTAATGAGTTCTTGAAAGTCTGCTCGAAAGCAAGGAATTTCAGGATGGAAAGGTTTACTGAAGAGTGGAAACGGATACCACCCTTGTACGGGCCAATGGCATTGTTGTGCTGAACGCGATAACCCATATTGGTGCGGACCTTACCTTTATCGTCGATCCAAGAAACGCGGAAGGTGTAGATGCGGTCAGGAATACAAAGGCGTTCGATCAGGTTAACGTCCTCAAACACGGGGTATTCATTATAAACATCCTCGATGGATTCGATCACTTCTTCTACCGCCTGCAGGTATTCCGGCTCATTTGGGAACCTCCTCTGCATTTCTGCAAGAAACTCAGTTGCTTTCATCTTATTACCTTTATAGTTGTTTAGTTTGCTGTTTATACTCGTTATGTCAGCTGTTTTTGTCGTGAAAAATCATGCAAGCATCGCTACTTCCTTTCAATTTCGATGCAAAGTTAGCAAAAATATTTCATACCTGCAAACTTTATATCATTTTTCTAATAAAAAAGAAGCCTTTCTTAAGATAAGAGGATCTACAAACATGCCTAATTTATAAAGAAGTTTACAACAGTTACAACTCTGTAGGTGATCGCAAAGAGCGCACCGGAGTCTTTGGCCTTTGACAAAAAAGATTGGGGAAATTTTAGAGAATTCGATAAAAATTATTATCTTTGTGCTTTGAAGAATTTCTATTATTTTATAAGTCTGAGTTTTACTCAACTTTCGCAAGCAATAGTCGAAGGTCATAAGTTTATGAAGTTATAAGATGAACATAAAAATTAGATGATAAAAAAATTGATTCCTCTAAGAAATTTAATTCTATAACTATCTGACTCATATGCCTTAATTTGAGTTTACAAAACTTAAATTCGTTTATTTTTTGGTTGAGTTGAGTTTAATATTAGGAGAAAATGAGAGTTTTGTTGGTGTGTCTGATTCTGTGTATATGTTCTTTTTTCGGCTTTGCTGATGAAGGGACCTTTCCTGCATGGTATGAGACTACAACTTCTCTTAATATGAGGACAAGGGATACCACGAAGGCTAAAAAGATCACTACTATTCCGGCATACACCCGAATAAAGGTTGAATACGTAACTTCTACCGATTGGGGGGTCACTCAGTATTCAGGCCAACGGGGATATGTCAGTATGCGCTATCTAAGGTATGTTGATGACACGAATCAAAATTCTGGAACGTTCAGCAAAACGAGTTTTGGAAATCTAAAAAAGCCCAAGAATTTATGGTCGTGGATTATCACTATTGGCATATGGACTATCGGCATAGTTTTACTTAGGAAGATCGCAATAAACTTATTGGATAAAGCAAGTCGTTTGATGTATCGAGCTTACTGGATTGTTTGCGTCCCATTCTATTTCCTTAATTGGTTGCAACGTTATCTCTCAAAACCATGGCGCATATTCTATAAAGGAAACAGCGGAAGAGATTATCATAATAAGATATTGCGCAATAGATATCAATGGGCAAAAGTGCCGCTTTATATTATTTTAACCCCTCTTAGATTTTATAATGCAGTATATTTCAATATGATTGTGCATTGTGCTTTTGAAATGTACAATTATATTATCGAGGTGTTCATGCCCAGTAATGATAATGAAGGAGCTGACGACACAGTGCGTCTCATCTTGATGACTCCGGTGAGAATACTTAAATATGTAGTATGGCATGGCGGATTGACAGTTATAGAAAGTGCTATATGGACTGTCATTGATACTTTTGTACCGGCTTTGACGCTATTTCATGGCACGAATGAGCAGGCGAGCACAACGATAACACATGGCGGAAGAGATGGCTGCTCATGTCGCCTTACGGGAATCTGGAATGTAGGAAGTGGAAACTATGCCGGCAATGGAATTTATTTTGCCCCTGCTAGGAGCACCGCCTTGCACTACGCGCGAGGGTCTTTGATTGTATGTCGTGTTTCTCTCGGAAAGGTTCTGGATCTTGGATTAGCTCCGGCATATATTTTCAGGCAGTGTGGATATCCCAATGCAGTCGGGGCTACTAAATGGGGATTAGAGCATGGATATGTCACTGGGGAATGGTGGCGTAAAGATTGCAAGTGGTGGGAATACTGCATGTACGACTGGAAAAATAGATACAACTATAGTTGGAGAATACGTCCACTCTATGTTTTAAACCTTTATGATAAGTCTTTACAGCAAATACCCGGCGGAATGTGTCATTGGCTTTTCCGTAAAATGGTAGTAAAAGACATATTGACCTATTTCGAAGAGAAATTCGAATGAACTAATAAAAAATTAATAAAGTTACGTTTGGACATCCTGAAAGCCACGCAGAAGGGTGTATACCACTACGTGTTTACTACCGAGTGTAATAGTGGATTATTTGTGGTTTGGCTAAAAAAGTTTGTTGAAAATATTAGAGTTTTTGAAAAAAATTATTAACTTTGCTTAATAATCCAGGATTTTCTTTTATCATGAGCAGTTTCAGGTATACAAGAACACTTTCATTGAGATCATTATCTCTATTTGTTGTCATTACTATCATAGCATCTTTATATGGATGTATCAATAGCAAGACCTGGCAGAAAAGTCAAGGTATGATCTGGAATACAGTATGGCATGTGACATATTACGGACACTCAGATGCTATCACAACAGCTATTGATTCTCTAAAATCAGTGGAAAGCAGTCTTTCCATTTTCGACCCAAATTCTCTCATTTCCTTCATCAACAATAATGAAAACGGCCCTGTAGATCATCATATCACGCAGGTATATGACATGTCGCTAAAAGCCAACAGAATGAGTAGAGGTCTGTTCGACCCTACCATTTCTCCTCTGATTGATGCTTGGGGGTTCGGAGAAAACCATACTCCTACTGCTGACACAGCCTACATAGCTTCGATACTTCCCTCAGTAGGTATCGATCAGACACGCATTGAAGACGGCATACTATATAAAACCACACCTAAAATGGCCTTCAACTTTTCAGCGGTTGCCAAAGGATATGGAGTTGACGTAGCGGCGAAGGCTCTTATGGACCGTGGATGCAAAGACCTTATGTTTGAAATTGGTGGAGAAATTGTATGCCGTGGACACAATCCGGAAGGGAAAAAATGGAAGATTCTTATTGAGACACCCGATGAGGAATACCTTAAGGAAGTGTTTAAAAACGAAAAGAAACCTACATTTTCCAATCGCTTGATAGTGGAGCTATGCGACGAAGCGCTCGCAACCTCAGGCAACTACCGTAACTATCACTCCGAATCAGGAATTACCTACGGACACACTATTTCCGCTCGTACAGGACGTCCGGTCAGAACGGATATACTCAGCGCTTCTGTGATAGCACCTACATGTATGGAAGCGGATGCCCTTGCCACCTCATGCATGCTTATGGGCTCTGCTGATGCTATGGCAATGCTGCTCGAGGAGGGTCTGGCCGGTGCCTTCATCCTATATTCAGGAGAAGTCATGATCAACGACAAAATGAAAGAACACATCGTCAATCAGAACTAATCTCCTTGTCATTAATAATGAAGCATTCCATCATTTCATCGTTATGTCTTGTTATGCTTGGAATGGCCATATGGTGGATGAGCGCCAATGCAGTCTGGCTTGGCGACGACATCGACTATAAATACATGATGAAGGGGGAAATATGGCAGTCGTGGGGAAAGATAAAGACTGCTAAGGCTTTTCTTGATTCTCAACTCATTCACTATCACAATGTCAATGGCAGGTTTGTCGCACATTCACTCGTGCAGCTCTTCAATGCCCGTCTTGGCCAGGAGGTATTCGCAATATGCAATGGCGCTGTCTATATGTTTTTCGCCCTACTGATAGGAATAGCAGGTGGAGTAAAATTCAATAAGAATACCGGAGGTATAATCTCGGCAATCAGTCTATCGGTACTTTGCTTCATCACCAAGATGATGCCAACATGCCAGATAGGATACATCTGGGGAATGACAGCCAATATAGGATGGCTTATGCTCTTCTACAAGAAGGGCAACCCCTCATGGCCCACATCAATTACAATGACACTTGCCGGAATTATCGTAGGCAACTGGCAGGAGTCTATCTCAATAGGAGTTTGTGGCGGATTGGGTGTTTGGTGGATCATACAATGGATCGACAGCAGAAAGTCTAATACTCTCAAGTTTGAATGGCGCAGGAGCTGGATGATATTGGGATATGTAGCGGGTACAGCTACAAATTGCCTCGCACCATCTACGATTGGACGGGTAAGTGACATTGCAATGCCACTGACCGACCAACTGCTGATAGCCTCCTATTCTTATCCAGCGGTTGCAATGCTTATCATAGTTATACTCTATCAGAAATTCAGACATGTAAAAATACATATTTTCACATTCAGAAATTCCGAAGGAGCTATACCGGAGGGGCCACTCACTTTAGGGCTACTACTCCTAATCGCCTTCAATATTGTAATCGGAGTGTATTCAAACAGGCAACTATTCGGGGCTAATCTCTTTGCAGCAATACTTACGCTGCGTATCACTCCACGCCATAGATTCGCCACTCTTCTGAATATTACCGCATCAATTGCTGTTCTGGCTTTTTGGATGCTTATGATAATAGGAATTAATGAGGTGAAACGACAATATAATGAAATAGGCCGCCTTCACGCTGAATCTTCCGACGGGAGTGTCTACTATGATCGCACACGTGTAATGACATTAGGTTTTCCGCTGAGGGCAAAATACTATGAAGACATTCTTGGTCAGTTTGACAACGACCTCCACCACTCCATTATGAAAGATTTCAAGCAGATAAGGAAAGGTCGGACCCTAAAGCTGAAACCAACGGTCAATGTTGAAGGAGAACTCGCAGTCTGTTTCGCTCCCGCTCATTTCACCGTGACACTAAAAGAGCCTCCCAAAGGGGAGGCTCCAAGAGAAATAATCTTATATGGCCACTATCCAATCTTAGGAATAAAGAGTGAACCAAGAAAAATTCAAGTGACACGCTACTCTAATCGTAGCAAATCATACTCAACTGCTGTAATAATCCCGGAATTCCCCTTCTTCATTACAGACTCTATCAAGATAGTACCTTACAACTTGGGATGTGGCACGAACCAACCGATTGCTACCCCATAGTTCCAACCATGAAGTGCAGAACAGTAGGATACAGACATGGAGACTGATGCGAACGGGAGACTTGTCACAAGACTTACCCGCCCGAGAAACTCCGTCTTGCTGAAAGGTGCTTTCCATGCGGAAGACTCACGGAATTTTGTGTATGCAAAGGCTTCGCCACGAAGCTGGACGCGCTGGAAAAGATTCCACACAGGAATTGCACCGAACGCCATAAAATCATCGCTCCGTAGACCAGGGATATAGCAGTAATCCATCGACTCCAAAGGCATGAATTCGTGGGAGGTCATCAAATCGGCTTTTCGGTCGGAAAAACGTTTTCCAACGGAGATTCCTCCCTGCGCATATGCACCCAGATTAAAATTTCGGTGAATTGAGTAATAGTTGTTCCAAAGCATATCGAGTTTAGCCCGCCACACATCCTGAGCCGGAGAAGTTTCTGTCTGAGAGAGCGTATTGGTCATCTTCATACCGCTGAGTGATATATGGGTATGCCGTCCACTGACGGGGAACGTACGTTCTCCTAAAGTATTATATTCATATTCCACAGCCAGTTTGCCGGTATTGACCTTATACTGTTGCCCATAGGCTGCAACTGCACGGAAGAGAGCCGACTGACCTTGCCCTACTTCATAGCCTACCTTAACGAAATTCATGTTTGAAGCAAATGATTCGATATTGTGTGTGCTGAAAAAGAAAGGCAGTGTACTGTAGTATTTCTTCTTTGAGGCCGTACCTTCAAGGAATATGTAGGAAGGATTGTAAGAGTTAAGACGAATGCGTCCCTTCAGACGGATGGCCATGTATGATTGCCCTCCCCATACAGACAGCAATGCATCCAGTGAATTCTTCTTCAAGCTGTGGTATCCTACTCCGGCATAAATAAAACTTCCGACCCCGGTGGAAAGCCAACCACCAGCAGATGCTCTCCATGGCTGCTTCAATGTAGCTTTCAATACGAGATCATTCCCGTTCATTTCCGGAAGAAGTTCCTCAACGTCGCCTTGAGACACGACGCTATAATAGGCATCTTCAACATCATTCATCGTTATCTCACCAGTACGACGCTCTCGACTCATAAAGACAGACTTGAGATATTCGCTGTCCTTCCCGGTGATACCTGGTGTAGTGACATTCTCAAAAGTCACTTTAGGCACCTTGGCGGCAAACCTGGCACGGCGCTCATTGACTTCAGCAAGAGGCCTACGGGCTTTAAGCCGCGACTTGATGGAGTCTACCCATTGCAAACCTGTCTGATAACCTATATTATATATTTCCTGTGCATCATCGAAAGAGAGGACATTAAATTGAGTGACAGGCACTTGAATCTTGATTCCAATCTCCGGATCAAGTGAATAGTCGTTGTTTTGAATGATGAGATCTTCAAGTTCTGAATACATATTATTGACCTTCGGCTTGCCGTCTGGTTTAGAGACTGACACACCGATAATAAAGTCAGGCTTGAAGTCTTCACGCATCACGTCGACCGGAAAATTATCATAAATGCCACCATCAAAAGCCAAAATACTATCTACCATGATAGAGCGGTAGACAAGAGGAAATGACATAGATCCTCGCACAGACTCTCCAAGCGAACCTTTGCGACAGACTACCTTATGCTTCTTATAGACATCAGAAAATACACAACGAAATGGGACGAAAAGTTTATCGAAATCGCCATCGCAAGCCTTTGTGTAGGGAGTATAAAGTTTAAGAAACTCCATATTCATCGGGGTAGGATTTATCAGGCTCTTTGGCAATACCTGCGATGCGATATTGCCTCCCTCACCACCAAAACTGACCTTACCCCATTCGGGAGTAGGCTCCGGCATACTCACTAGTGACAACCTCTCACGAGGCACAACGCCCATGCTCCACATAAGGAACTCAGGAGAAGTCATCATGTTGAGCATAGAATCGGGGGTCCAACCGCAACTATATAAAGATCCAACAATCGAACCCATCGACGTGCCAGCTACACAATCGATCGGAATATCATTATCTTCAAGGGCCTTAATAACTCCGACGTGGGCAACACCCTTTGCTCCGCCTCCGCTTAAAACGAGGCCGACCTTGTCAGCAGCCTGTGTCACCACAGCTGCCAACAAGGTCGCCAATATGACTAAGGTTCTGTTTTTCATAATAATAGTATA
>CAYSMP010000147.1:0-10575 GCA_964432215.1 uncultured Sangeribacter sp. | reverse complement strand
TGCCCCTCTGTGTATAAAGCCGGATAAATTATGCAATTATAAATAGAAATAAATGGTAAAAGCTCCGTGTGCCCTCTGTGTGCGCCTTATTTCGATGTACGCTGAATAGTAACCTTTCTCTAAAAAATTTTCAATCCTTATATCATGAAAAAATTATTATTATTATCCGTTATCCTGCTTGTAGCCCTTGGCTGCAACGCCCAACAGGCTCTCTGGGGCTTCTCTCAGATAGTCTCTCCTGAGATTCATCCAGACAATACTGTCACATTCCGCTTCAAGGCTCCGGATGCTAAGAAGGTGCAGGTGACAGGTGATTTCTTGCCAACAATGCCGATGGATACCCCTTACGGCAAGTTTGACGCCCCGGGTGTGGCGGATCTCGTGAAAAATTCTGAAGGAGTTTGGGAATTCACTACCAATGCGCTTTCTCCCGAACTTTATTCCTATTCGTTTATTGTCGACGGCCAGAAGATGCCCGATCCCTCCAATGTGTTCCAGATTCGCGACACCGCCACAATCACCAATGTGTTCCTTATTGGGGGTGATTATGCCGACTACTTCAAAATAAATGATGTCCCTCATGGTACAGTCTCAAAGGTATGGTATGACAGCCCGACACTTGGAGTGGACCGACGTATGACTATTTATACTCCACCGGGCTATGAGAAAGGCGACAAACGTTATCCGGTCTTCTATCTTCTCCATGGTATGGGAGGCGATGAGAATGCTTGGTCAGAGCTTGGTCGTGCAACCCAGATTCTTGATAATATGATAGCTCGTGGTGAGATACAGCCTATGATTGTGGTTATGACCAACGGCAATGTTGATATGGAAGGTGCTCCCGGAGAGACAAGTCTTGGTTTTACACAGCCTACAACTCAGCTTCCCAAGACAATGGACGGCACTTTTGAGCAGCATTTCCCCGATGTGGTGAAATACGTCGATACCAACTACCGCACTATTGCCGACAAGCAGCACCGTGCAATTGCCGGTCTCTCTATGGGCGGTTTCCATTCTCTCCACATTTCCAAGGAATATCCTGACATGTTTGACTATGTAGGACTCTTCTCAGCTGCAATTCTGCCTCATGACGGTGCTACCTCTCCTATCTACGACAACTTGGATCAGAAGCTTGCAAAGCAGTTTTCTGACGCTCCCCAATTATATTGGATAGCTATCGGCGATAAGGACTTCCTCTATGAAGCCAACAAGGAATATCGCAAGATGCTTGATGACAAGGGGTATAAATACGTCTATCGTGAAAGCCCCGACGGCCATATCTGGAAAAACTGGCGTATATATCTGACTGAATTTCTGCCACAACTCTTTAAAAACTCAAAATAATGAAAAAACTTTTAGGAGTGGCAATTATGGCGACACTAATGGCATCTTGTGGGTCAAAGGCTCCTCAGCTTTCGCCTGATAACATAGATGAGGTTATAGCAGCGATGACACCTGAGGAAAAGGTAAAACTGGTGATAGGAACCGGTATGAAGGGATTTTCCGGCGATAGCGCCGTAGTGGGGGCTACAAAAGGGAAGGTGCCGGGAGCCGCCGGAACTACTTATCCGATACCTCGCCTTGGAATTCCTTCGATTGTTCTTGCTGACGGACCGGCCGGCCTGCGCATAGATCCGACGCGTCCTGATGATTCCGAGACGTATTATTGTACTCATTTCCCCATAGGGACATTGCTTGCTTGCACATGGGATACGACATTGGTGGCCAAGGTAGGTAGAGCTATAGGCGAAGAAGTGCTTGAATATGGTGCCGATGTGCTTCTTGCTCCTGCCTTGAATATCCATCGTAATCCGCTGTGCGGAAGAAACTTCGAATATTATTCGGAAGATCCTGTAGTGAGCGGCAACATAGCATCCGCCTATGTTAAGGGTGTGCAGTCTAACGGTGTGGGCACAAGTGTAAAGCACTTTGCCGGAAACAACCAGGAGACAAACCGTATGGGCAACGATGCCCGTATGTCGGAACGTGCACTTCGTGAATTGTATCTGAAAGGATTTGAGATCGCTGTAAAGGATGCTTATCCCTGGACCGTGATGTCTTCTTACAACTACATCAATGGTAACTATACATCTGAGTCACCTGAGCTGCTTACCACCATATTGCGTGATGAATGGGGCTACGGAGGCACAGTGATGACCGACTGGTTTGGCGGCAAGGACGGCGTCAAGCAAATGATAGCCGGCAACGACATGCTGCAGCCTGGCACCGACAGGCAGTATGAGCAGATCATGAAGGGCCTTGAGGATGGCACACTTGACGAGGCGGTGCTTGACCGTAACGTGAAGCGTATTCTTGAGTTGATTGTCAGGACACCGTCGTTTAAGGGTTATAAGTATTCAAATAAGCCGGATCTCAAGGCACATGCCGACATCACCCGTCAGAGTGCTACTGAAGGTATGGTGCTCCTTAAGAATGACAAGGGTACGCTCCCTCTGGCTAAAGAGATAAAGAACGTGGCTGTATATGGCAACGGATCGTATGATTTCATAGCGGGCGGAACAGGCTCCGGTAATGTAAACAGGGCGTATACCGTATCCCTTCTCGACGGCTTGAGCAATGCCGGGTATAAGACCGACAAGAAACTTGAAGAGACCTACCGCGCTTATCTCAAGAACTATTATGATAATCTTCCAAAGAGCGACAATCCAATGAGTGCCTTCCTTCCTGCACAGCTCCCTGATGAAATGGCGATAGATCCGGCTGAGATAGCCCGTCAGGCTGAGGAACTGGATATGGCATTGATCACTATCGGACGCCAATCGGGAGAATTCCTTGACCGCACTTCCTCCGATTTTTCATTGTCTCCGGCTAATAAGAAGCTTATAACCGATGTCACCAAAGCTTTCCATGCCAAGGGTAAGAAGGTGGTAGTGATAATGAATGTAGGTGGCGCTATCGAGACAGCCTCTTGGAAAGCTCAGCCCGACGCTATTCTTTGCGCATGGCAGGGCGGACAGGAAGGTGGCAACAGCGTAGCTGACGTGCTTACAGGCAAGTCTTATCCCAGTGGCAAGCTTACCATGACATTCCCTAACAATTTCCGCGACCATGCTTCGACTGCCAACTTCCCTGTAGATCTCAAGGCGAACATGGATATCACCAACAACCAGGCGCGTGCGGATATGGAAAAGGAAAAGAATATTGACTACACCAACTATGATGAAGATATCTATGTAGGCTACCGCTACTTTGATACGTTTGGTAAGGATGTATCTTATCCATTCGGTTACGGCCTTTCTTACACTGAGTTTGAGTATGGCGAGCCATCTGTAGAGAAGGTCGGCGACAGATATGAAGTTAAGATGGATGTTAAGAATGTCGGCTCAATGCCTGGTAAGGAAGTAGTGCAGCTTTATGTCAGTGCTCCTGACGCCAAGACTGCCAACAAGCCTGAAAAAGAGCTTAAGGCGTTTGCTAAGACTTCTGAGCTCGCTCCCGGTGCAGTCGAGAGAGTCACACTCATATTCAATGCAGAAGATCTTGCCTCTTTCGATGTAGAGGGTTCGAAATGGGTTGTAGCTCCAGGTGAATACTCATTGCTGTTGGGATCTTCCTCACGCGATATCCGTAAGAAACTCAATGTCACTACCTCCGGGTCGGAGAGGAAGGTCAATAAGGTGCTTTCTCCTGCGTCTCCGCTTAATACATTGAGCAGGAAGTAAGTTGTGAAGATAAGAATTAAGAATATGGTTTGCCGCCATTGTGTGGCAAAGGTGGCTGAGGTCACATCCCGTATACCGGAACTGAACCTGCTCGGAGTCGAGTTAGGTTCAGTGACGGTGGAGGGGAATCCTCCGGAAGAGGTCATTGACCGCCTTGACGTAGAGTTGCGGAAGGAGGATTTTGAGGTGATACATTCGCGTGAGGAGGCGATTGTAGCTGAGATAAAGGCGAAGCTCATGGAGCTGTCGCGCGATGGGGATGGAGTGCGCGCAGATATATCAGCGATCCTTCAGGAATCGCTGCATATGTCTTTCCGCAACTTATCGCGTATTTTTGCCTCTGTGGAGGGTAGAACTATAGAAAACTATTTCACTGCCTTGCGAATTGAGCGGATAAAGGAATTGCTTCTCGATGATCAATTGCCGCTTAGTGAAATAGCCTACGTGACAGGTTTTTCCTCCGTCCCTCACCTGAGCACCCGCTTCAAGCAGGCTACCGGCATGACCCCAACCCAATTCCGCGAAATCGGCATCCGCACCCCCCTTCCGGAAGTGTGAGTCATTACTTCTCAATAGTTCTTATTTCCCAGTCTTCGATGCAACGGGTTTCCGAAGAAAAATTTACTCCGATTTCTATTAATTGCCGAGAGTCCATCTGGAACTTTCGGCTATATTTTTTCTCCTCTATCTGCTTTAACGCCTGTTCTGCACTCCCATTATATTTCAATTCAATCACATAGATGTAGTCATCTGTCTTAATGACTATGTCTATGCTCCCGTCTGAGGTTGCTGATTCGGTTTCGGTGTCAAGTCCTATGAGATCCATCAAGATATAGAAGGCATTGTGGAAGTTATTCTCATTATCCATCTTCATTTTGAAGTGTACGCCCGCGAAATATGCCTGCAGACACCTCATGGCAGCTTCTGCATTTCCTAAGATGAAATACATCACCATATCAGATACGATCTTCTTCTCCTCTTTGTCAGATTGGCTTTTGACATAGTAGGGTAGCAGTACCTTGAAAAGACCATCTTTTACTTCATTGTTGGGTATGCCAAGATGATAGCGTTTGATTTTAGGATGATAGCTCTTTATTGTGAGATATCCCGTCTGATATAGCAACGCAAGAGGCTGAGGACTCAGTAGGTCAAGTCCCTTAAGATCATCTGCAGTGCAATATGTATCAAACATCTCCTCTAAGTTGGCATGCACACGTTTCAGTGTCTCAGCCACAATTTTAGGCATCCCGGTATCGTTCCAGTAATTACCGATTTCCGAGTCTTCCATGGCATTGAGGAGCGACCAAGGATTGTAGATATCGCTCCCATCCTTCGCAAACCGATATCCGTCATAGTTTCTTTTCAGCATATTGCAAGCCTCTTCAAAATCAACGCCTTCTTTATGGGCCAATTTGGAAATACCTGGCTTGAAGTAGGCAAGAAGCTCCTTTTCTGTAATACCACAAATATCAGCGAATTCATCCAAGAATGAGATGTCACGAATGTTGTTGAGGTCGGAGAATACACTGAGTTTACCAAACCGACTGACTCCGGTGAGGAACACCAATCGGATATGTTCAGCAGAACTCTTGAAGTTTGAGTATATAGCCGAGAGCTTGCTGCGGTAATGCTCGATATATTCTTTTTTATTGATATTTGCCACCAAGGGTTTATCATATTCATCCACAAGGATTACGACCTGCTTGCCGGTCTTGAGGTGGGCAGCTTCTATAATGGTCTTGAACCGTTGGGAAAATTCAGTATCCTTGACGTCTACATCATATTTTTTTTCCCATTTCCTGAAGAGATTGTCGAGAACACTATCCAGAATGCCCAAATCGTCATAACTGTCGCTGTTAAGGTCAATCCTAAGCACTGGGTAGGGTTCCCAAATCCAATCCGTAGAATCAATGTATAGCCCCTTGAAGAGCTCTCGTTGTCCCTCGAAAAAATACTGAAGAGTTGACAGGAAGAGGCTTTTGCCAAACCGACGTGGCCGGGCAAGAAAATAGTACTTGGATTGCCTCTTCACTATTTTCTCCACAAATGCTGTTTTATCAACGTAAAGAGCATTTCCCTCCCGCAATGTCTTGAAATCCTGCTGCCCAATTGGGTAGTTCGCATTCGCCTCTTCCATAATCATCTAATTTCCTACAAAAATACGTTATTTTCTCCTGTTTTACAAATTTTATGGTGAAAATAGTGTACAATGCATCTTAAATGTATCTTATTGGTGATTACAAGAATCAAACTATGATTATCTGCCTCCTGCGGTCGAACGATCTGTATTGGCTTCTACATCGATGATTTTGTTTGCACCTCGTTTTTGTCTGCCCCATTGGAAGTTGTAGCTTATGGAGATATACGGCATGCGCATATTAAGGCGCATATGCTGTTCATTTCGATTCCACTTGCTCAGCGATTTGCTGCCCTGGTCGTATTTGCCAAATGGCATTATGATTCCGGCACCAAACTGCCAAGATTTCCAGTTATAGCTCAGATCAATAATGTTGATGTCTTCTCCCCATGAAATTTTCTCACCCCATAGGTCTCGTTGAGCCCTGACATATTGTCCGGAAAGTACAAATCCCCAGTGCATGAACATTATTGAAGCGTTCCCGCTCCAAGCGCTGTTGCGCAGTGTGTAGCCGGTGCCTCGCATTCGTTCCATTCGATACTGGAGGTAGCCGCTGGCCATCAACCAATCCGGAATTATTTCAACTTGCGGGGCAATAAAAAAAGATAGATTCTGAAGACCTCGGCTGTTTTCATAGCTTGTTATAAGTTTATTGTCATCCCAATAAAGAATTGGAGTGATTGCATTGGGTGATGTAAACGCACGGATGCCAAAAGAGCCATTGACTCGAGGAAGATTAAATCCATACCTGAATGTGAGCATGTAGGAGTTTGCTGTCTTCAGGTTCTGATTGCCTACTCGCCACTGAAACCCATCAAGCTGTTGCGGCACGATGTTGGTCTCTGCCAAAGAAGGGGAAGACTGCCATGATGTGAAGCTAAGTCTGAAATTATGGTTCTGGTTTAGCGAGTATGTTATTGTTGCTTGTGGCCGGGGATTCCACGAATGATTGCCTTGATTGGATTCTTTGAAGAGAAAATCAGTATATTGTACACCCATACCTGCTGTCGCAGACCATTTGCCAAAACGCTGGAAATATTCGGCAAAGAAGTATAGTTTGTCTTGACGCTGGTGGAATATCTGACCTCCAAGGTTTTCATATTCGGATCGATTGCGATTGGCTGTATATGACACTCCGGCTGTAAACCGGGCATTTCGCCAGTTTTTGATATAGTCTCCCTCTACGGCATATGCCTGATTTCTGTCTTTGATATTGGTATGGATATCCATATTAGGATTCTCTAAGACATTATTCTGCCGTTCAATATAATCGGAGAAAGAATGACCAATATAGAATGAACTGTTGAGACTTAAAACCAGCATTTGTTGTTTTTTCAAATTCTGTTGCCAGTAAAGAGATAAAGATGGGGTGCTTCCGTCAGCTCCTTTTGCATCATTAAGCAAAATGTCATCATTTCCATTGCTTAAAGACAAAAGACCCTTGTAGTTCCAGCGTTCATTTATATTCTGATGGAAGCCGAATTCAGCCATGAAGGTCGTCGTATCAGGCTTTATATAATTGTAGGAGGCCCATATATTTGCCATAGAGTTGTCAAGCGTGCCTCCAAGAGATTTTTCATTGCGGGTGACAGATGTTCCGTCATTGAAAGTGAATGTCTCAGTATAATCGCGATGACTCTTTATTTTGTTGGTCAGTTTGTAATTTCCTCCGACTGCCCATTGCGAATGTCCCAAATTGAATTTCGTATCAGCGGTGAAGAATCCCCAGGCAGTATTTAGGGCAGGTTGTGCCTTAGCTTGTAAAGACCCTCCGAGAGTGGGATTTGCTACAATGAAGTTGAGCACATAGTTGGCACCTCCATAACGTAGGCCCGGATTGTCAATCCATTCAACACGCTTGATTGTCTCCGGTAGTAATGTTCGCACTTGATCTATTGATGACTCTCGACCATTGATACGAACCTGTACAGCTTGGCCCGCAGCCTGAATTGTACCAAGAGCATCGCTTACGGTCAGAGTTGGAATCATCAGGTTGGTCAGCAACTGGATTCCATTCTGTGAATTCTCTATCGCGCTTTTTGAAGGATGATAGACATCCATGTCAGCTTTTCGGATGACTTTAGGTGCTTGGATGACGATTTCATTTAACTCTTGGGCTACGATTGTGTCTGCCATTTCCTGAGCAGTTGCGATGATTGGGAACAAGATTTCTACTGCTGCGATTGTGATCCCTTTTAAAATTGTTGATGTCATATTACGATATTTTTTCTGAAGTTGTTTTGACTTATTTTTCTTCGCTTATTAGCAAATATTGTTTTCATAAATAAGTCGAAACAACTTCAATGATTTTATACCGCAAAATTACATCTAAATCAATCTTAATTCCAAGAATAAAAGTCTAAATTAGCTACATTTAAATCATTGAAAATCAATTGTGGGAAATCTAAAAAGTCTTAATGGAGAGGTTTTCGGTCTAAATATGTTTTAAGTCGGGATGGTTTGGCGGAGAAAAAATAGTTGTCTATCTTTTATTCAGAGTCTTAATAGAGGAAACCGAAAAGGTAGAGTGGGATACGGCTGCCAAAGCCGACCTCTATATTGTCAATGGCGAGGTAGCTGTCCGGTATGTCTGCAATCTGATCAAATTTTTTATTTTGACCCCCTATTTCAAATAAGAAACGCCCATCAAATTTATAGTCCCCCTGTTTAGCTAAAGTTAAACTGCCGATTCCGCTCAGTTGGTTTGTAAAGAAGGTTTCCCGTATGGTCCCCATATTGGTTGTGGCAGTGAGCGCATGTAGGATATTGGTGTCACCACCTAATATTTTTTCGGGGCCTTTCATCTGTTTGTAAGAGTTTGGATGGTGGAAGAGGATTTGAATCAAATTTGCCTTGTCAAGGAGATACAGCATTTTCAAGCACAATTCGCGACTGCTGTCGAGGCGTTCGGCGAGCCTTGTTATATTAGGTTCAAGTGGAGCATTTTCGGCTACTACCATCATAAGAGTCTTTAGTTTGGCTACCGTGGAAAGAGATATTTCTTGAAAAGATGTGATATCTGCCTCAATTACTACTCTGACAACTTCTGCGAGATGAGAGAGAAAATCAGAAGGATTTTCCTTATAAAATGGATAATACCCATGGTCAAGATACTCGGAAAAATATTTGAGGACCTTGATTTTAGAAGTTATCTCGCTTGCTAATGCGACATGTCTGTTTAAGATGTCGTCAATGCTTACTGATGGCATTTCAAGAATATTCTCGTACTCTAAAAATTCTCTGAAAGACATGCCATTAAGAGTATACAAAGACTGTCGGCGTGATAGATCGGCTACGGAATGGTCAATTGCAAGCATTGCAGAACCCGAATATACAATCTTTATATTCGGATAGAAATCGTAGAAATTTTTGATGGCTCTTGTCCAGTCAGGATATTTATGTACCTCATCAAAGTAAAAGTCAGTTATACCACGTGCATAAAGATAATCCACTAAGTCTGACAAGGAATTAACGGAAAACCAAAGGTCGTCAAGTGTCACATAAAGAGACTTCTCCATGTTCGGATCTACTGTCAGTATCCTCTGAAGCATCATGATTGTCTTTCCCACTCCCCGACGTCCCTTAATTCCGATAATGCGGCTATCCCAGTTTATGCGATTGAATAGATAGCGACGAAAGCTTAAGCTCACACTGCGCAGTCTTTGTCTGGCACGCGAGTAAAGAGGAATTATGTCTGTTTCTGTCATTCTTATTGAAATTTTGGGGTGTGGTAATATTTCTATAACGGATGAATCAAATTTAAATTGTCAGATGCATCTTGCAATTTTATGGAAAATTTGTCAGATGCATCTTGCAATTTTGGGCAGAAATTGTAAGATGGACTTTGCAATTTCCTCCAAAGCATATAACGCTTTGGCAAGAATATGTAATAGATTGAAGTCTTACAAGTATTAATTTTGCATCAGTAATTAAACTTATTCATTTATCTATCGCAAGCAAAAAATCTCTGCATTCTCCGGGCGATGCGGAGCAGCCCGTTTCCATTGCGAACTTGTCAAAACCGAGTCGCGAAGCTTCCCCGAAGCATTGAAACTCTGCTCCTTTGCTCCTTTGCGTGAGATAATTACGTGCTTGCAAAACTTAAGTAAACTTATTAACTGACTATGAATTTTTTTGACTCGCTTTTGTATATGCTCAATGAGATGTCGCCGTATATCTTGTTGGGATTCCTTATAGCAGGATTGCTGCATGCATTTGTATCGCGTGAGACGTTTGCCCGTCATCTTTCCGGAAATTCTCTTGGTACAGTGGTGAAGGCTGCCCTTATCGGGGTTCCGTTGCCGTTGTGCTCTTGCGGTGTGCTTCCTACGGCAATCGCCATGCGTAGGAATGGTGCATCCCGGGCTGCCTCTTCCGCATTCCTTATCTCTACACCTCAGACAGGTGTGGACTCTATCGCCGCAACATGGTCACTCCTTGGACCTGCATTTGCCGTGATGCGTCCCATAGCGGCTCTTGTGACAGCTGTTTTCGGTGGAGCGGCTGTAGGTACCACGGAGCGCGATTCTAAGGAAACAGAGGCTTGTGCGGTAGCTCCGGATGCAGTAGAAGAGCGTCCCTCTACCTTTGGCGGTAAGATCGTAGCTTCCTTACGCTATGGATTTGTCGACCTTGTAGGCAGCATCGGTCTTTGGTTAACTATAGGGCTCATAATCGCGGCTTTGATCACAGTCTATGTCCCGGCAGATTTCTTCGCCATACTTGGCAATAAACCTATCGTATCAATGATTATAG
>CAYSMP010000146.1:0-10635 GCA_964432215.1 uncultured Sangeribacter sp. | reverse complement strand
GCCGGGGCCTCACTCTTTAAATTTAATAAAAAGTTCATTTCAAAATTATCTTCTTGCCATTGCAGATATAGATGCCTTTACCGGGATTAGCCACACGGCGACCTGTCAAGTCATAGTAAACTGCATCTGCTGATGAAACTTCAATTTCACCCACAGCATTATCAGAAAATTTCATGGCATTAAAGGAGATGAGACCCTCTTCAGACTCAGTTATATCCTCCAGATCATATGCCAGGCGCTGCTTCGACCAGCTGACAAGCTGAGGCTTAGTATCATAACCAAATGACGTTATGTTCTTTCGCCCCGGGAAAGAATCCGCTGCTCTGGATGACTTTGACTTAACATTGTCGGCCTCTATCAAATCTACGTATTGATGAGTAGCGGTGTTATTGACAGCATTCAGTATCCACACCGCTTCCTTATAGTCTATATGCCATACAAGCATTCCGTGGCCGGGAAGAAACTCATCGTTGCCGTGTTGCTGACGGTTCTCAAAGAAATAGAATTCATTCTCCGAATCAGTGGGAAGAGCAAAAGCTATGTTGGAGGCTGAAAGATCTGGTATTTCCATTCTGCCAGTTGTAAAGGGTTGCATATCAATCCAGCCTAACGCACATTTTTCATATGAAGAATAGTTGGGAGGAGTTAGCCGGTCATTGTTGTAAGGACCTTGATCCATGACGCTCCATTCTCCGGGCGTAAAACCGCTTGAATTATTTGTAACGTAAAGATCGGGAAGTCCCAAGACATGACTGAATTCATGAACGAAAGTTCCTATACCATCAGGACGTGTATAGGATTTTGGATGCTCACATGTGCAGGCATAATGGTTAAGTCTTACTCCGTCGAAAGTATATTCCTTATCGGGAATTGAAATAGCGAGGTCCCAAGAATGGGGCCAAACGGCATCCTTCACACCGCTATCATGCTCCCCAATACCTGCATAGAAAAGGAACACATTATCGATCAAGCCATCGCCATCTACGTCGTAATTCGTAAAATCAATCTCTTCATCAAGTAGTGTGCATGCATCAATCACCATATCATACGGATGGGCATCATTGCCATACATATCATTCTCTCCATAGAAAGAGCGCACATTCGGAAGCTTAACCGGTCCGTAGACGTCAAAATCCGGAATAAATTTGCTATTGGAATTATCAATAAACCAGTCACGAGCCGATCCTAAAGAACCGAAATCAGAAAAGCCCTCCTGATTTAGCATTCGATTGAAATAATCGAAATCGCCATATTCAAATTCCACATCTGCATACTCCACAAGTATGACGAGACCTCTTGGATTTCCCAATGTCGGAAAAGTAGATTCAGTTCTTCCGAAATTCAGAGGCACCCAGCGTTCTCCCCCATCATCTTGCGCACGTGTCATAATTTTCTGCCCAGATGCTCCGGCTAATTTTTTTGATAGACGCTCGGCTTTATTCAAACTGATTTTTTCCGCCCAACTACTGATTTTTCCTTCTGTCTGAAGTTTCATTGCATTCGGATTGCTCTTGCCATCGGGAGCAACTGCAATTCCTGAAGCAACCGGAAATCCTTGAGAATCAAATTCAGCATATTCAAGCCTGCCATTATTCTCCAAAACTAAAAGACCATCGGTTGAGTAAAGCATGTGTCCATGCTCGTCGCCAACTATCTTGACATTTACCACAGTGCCATCAGGTTGAGTATATGCGATTAAACCCGGAGTTGCGGGTATCGCCATAGCACCGGCAAACATACCGGAAGCCAGTATCGAAAGTAAAGTTCGTTTCATTCGCTTTTAATTATATTTGTTTTACAATGACAGCGGCCCCTCCCGCTGTCGGGTGAGGCCGCTGTTGATTCTTTATCATTTAGGAATGAATCCCCTACCATTGGTAAGACACTGTGCCTCCTAATGAATTTAACGTGCCGGAGTTAGAATTATTGTACCACCAATAGTTACATGTCAATAATTGATACGTTATTCCAATATTCATTGATCTTTTACCATCTTTGCTTACAGGAACACGAAGTCCAACCGATGGTTTCAGCATGAAATATTCTGAACCGTTGATATATCCATTTTCTATAGCTAGATAATTCTTTCCAATAAGAAAAGAACCGCCAGCCTTGATATCTATGAAGAATGAAGGACCTTGACTGCCGCCGATATTGAATCGGAAATCAGTGAAGATTGGCACCATCGCACCGCTTGAAGTCACCTTCCGGTTGAAATTCCACTCATTGGAAGGCATGCTTGATTTTGAATAGACGAGGTCTACACCCAGACCGGCACCCATGAAAAACCAGTCGGCATACTGGACACCCTGCACCGTGCTGATTCCAACGAAGTCGGCCTGCAATCTGCCGAATCCTCCGGTATAAGAGGCGTCTACATATCCTCGGTAGCGCATACCTCCCATAATAGCGGTCTGCATAAGGCTTGCCGCTTGATTCACTATATTGGTATACTGCGCACTGCTATTAAATATCCCTATCAGGGCAACAACGATAGTAAGATAGATTTTCTTCATAATTTTGTGGATGTGTGTTTATAATGGAATAAAGTCTCTATATACCCACAACAAACTCACGCATATAATGTTCTATCAAACACTTTGATTATATTTTTCTTCTTCAGCCACAGCATCATCAATCCTACTCGTCAACGACGAAAAATCCTTCAAAAAACATCTCATTAGATATTCCGAAAACGCCCTATAGGGAAAACATTGGCTTAACGCGCTCTTCGGCGTTTTATGTTTAAAAAATTACACGTTTAATTCTCAGAGAAAATTTCCTCTATCTTTTTGACGGCGTGGTGATAACTGGCTTTCAGTGCACCGACAGAGGTACCGAGTATTTCGGAGATATCTTCATACTTCATCTCATCGTAATAGCGCATGTTGAAGACGAGTCGCTGCTTTTCAGGCAATTTGGCTACTGCTTTCAGCAACTCTGCCTGCAACTCGTCCCCGTCGAAATATTCGTCAGCCTGAATATTATTCAGAAGGAAGGAGTCATCGCCTTCCTCTACAGTCAACTGATTGCGGGTCTTTTCCTTATTTATGAAATTGATCGATTCGTTTATAGCGATCTTGAAAAGCCATGTAGAGAGCTTAGCCTCCCCCCGGAAGTGCTTAAGATTGTTCCAAGCTTTGAGAAAGACATTCTGCAGTATGTCATCCGCATCCTCATGACGCACAACCAATTTTCGGATCTGCCAATAGACAGGCTCCCCATATGCACGCATCAAAGTGTCGAAAGCGGAGGATGCCGTCTTCGGGTCTTGAAGCTGCTCGATAAGCTTCTTTTCGTCTATAGGAATCGCTGTCTTTGCCATTTGGTCGCAAAATTACACAAAAAATCTGATTTCACAATAGCATTTTTTATTTTTTAACGTTAAACCAATAGGACATCTACTTGTCACATATTCAGAAGCACGGACAAAGATATCGCGCTCATTAACAATTCACTTATAATTCATCTATTTATATCGACATATATCTACATGGAAACAAGACAAGACATACTCGAAAAAGTTAGCCACCAGACGGGTTATACCGTCCCGGAGGGCTATTTCGACAATGTCAGGAGCAAAATAATGCAAAATCTGCCCGAATATCAGGAGGCTAAACCCGAGAAACTATCGGTGTGGAAAAAAGTGCAACCCTATATCTACATGGCTGCCATGTTTGCCGGCATCTGGTGTATGATGAAGATGTTCCACATGATTACCACCACAGACCTCAGCCTTGACAATCCCCCTGAATCAATAGCTCTCGCTATGGCAGACGCCGACCATTCGGAATGGTTTGCTCCTACAGACAATGCCGAAGTGTTCATGATCGAAGACGACATCTGCTCGCAGTATTCCTCATTTGATGACTTCAAACAGGATTTCGACAGCACTGCTCTCTGAGACCCCACGGACCCACACCAGCCGTGAGGCTCTATAATAAGCAGCCACTACCATAATTTATAAGATTAAAACCTACACGACAATAAATTCGAATTCATGAAAAAATATATTTTACTCTTGCTGCTCGCAATCCTTTCACTTCCCTCCGCCTTAGCCCAGGATAAAGACAAAGCAAAGATGAAGGAGGAACTCCAGCAGTTCAAGATTGATTTCCTCGCGAAGGAAATGCAACTCTCTGATAAGGAAAAAGCAGAATTCACTCCTTTATATAAGGAATATGACGAGCAAAGACGAAAAGCCGGCTCGGAAGCTTGGAAGTACGATCGAGAACTAAAAAAGAAAAAAGACGCGACTGATGCAGACTACAAGAAACTCGCCGAGTTGCAACAAAAAGCTCGCGAAAAGGACAATGAAATCGTTAAGAAATTTGACAAACGTCTTGAATCATTCCTGACTGCAAAGCAGATCTATCAGATGCATCAGGGAGAGGAGAAATTCTTCGAAAAGATGAAGGAGATGCGTAAGAAACACCACGAGGGAAAGCATCCTCACGGCAATCTCGACAAAAAATCCACTCCGAAGAAGAATAAAGACAAACAGGACTGCCCTTCTCCTTGCGAAGAATGCATCCCTTGTCCCACTGATTGCCAATACTAAAAAAAATGTCATTATTATATCCAAGACATGACGAAACATAACATATCATTACGTACAGTTGCCTTTCTGGCAACTGTCGTGCTTTTAGGAGGGTTCGTCCTCTCCGATGCCTCCGCAAAACCAGCGAGACCTATAAAAAAATCCAAAACAACACAAATGACTGTTCCTGACTTCGCATATCCCAAGACAGTAGAGAAAAATGCTTCAGCCGCTCTCGAGAAAGCTATAGCGCATGGCGACTGGCCATCGGCTGTGGAGGCACTCATTCAACTGGTGACAGCCGACAATATTGTAAGCCGTAACAACGCAGCGAGCGGCATAGCAAAAATTGACAGCGTCGCTGCGATTGCACCGCAAACATGGAAAGCACCTTTCGAGCTTATTAAGGCTGACATTTATTCCTCAATTTATGGCAATATAAGCTGGCAGGCTGATTCCAGGAAACTTCCTCTTGATTCAATTCCCGAGAATCCATATGAATGGAGCCGAGAGATATTCGCGGAAAAGGTGTTGAACATTTGCGACGTTCTCCTTGCTTCTGATGCATATTCAACTCTCCCTCTTAAAGAGTGGGGAAAATTTATAGATAATTCCAGCGATGCCTATGCCCTCGGCATGACTGTAGAAGAGTTTCTTTGCAATAGAAGTTTCTCTCTCCTCAATGGTTTTGCGGATGCAACCCATGATGTTATTCCATTTTTCCAGACCACTTCTGAAGCCGAAACTCCCGCTCAGAAGTGTACAAAGCTACGCGATAAAGCCATCGACCGATTGATTGAGTCTGCATCAAAAAGAGGAGCATCCCTTTTGCTCGCGAAAGCCCTCTCAGACAAAGCCGACACACTCCCCTACTCCTTGCGTATGAAATCTCTTCTGGAAGCTTACAATATGGTGAAAGGACAAGAGGGGGAACAATTGATCCTGTCATGCCTTCGCGATTATGTCAACGAGTCACAACAGCCTGAGGTCGCTTCCACATTTCCCTACTCAAAAAAAGAATATGTGGAAATTCTACGGAAATCTGTGGCCGAATTCCCAAAGGGACGCTATGCCAATAGCTTGAAAAACATCATCAATGAGTTCATCCGCCCATTCTCTGAAATCAACTATAAAGGGCAATACCTCTCATCTTCAGAGATCACTATGGATGCAAAGCTTTCCAACTGCAATGAATCGTGGGTACTCGTCTACGACTACTCCCCTTTTGCCAATACTTCTGATAATCAGCCAAAGAATAAAGAGATAGCTGCACGTTGCCGCCTTGTGAAAGCCATTAAACTTTCCGTCGACGGCACTGCTCCATTTGAAGCAGAGACGAAAGCCGATATAGGAAAACTTCCGAAAGGTACCTATGTAGTCATTCCAAGCGCAACGGCTGATGGCAAAGGGATCTATTCCAATATTCTTAATGACTCGTGGCGCGAACCTTTCACTGTGAGTGACATCAGCGTGATGACTCTTCAGCAGATGAATGCATCTACCCGAGTATTTGTGGTAGACGGCGTCAATGGCGCTCCAATCGAAGGCGCACAGGTGAAGATATATAGCCGCAAAAATTATTCCTCTCCCCGCAAACTTATACAGACTCTTTCTACTGGCAAGGAAGGAAGCGTGACCGTGAAAGAAGAACGCTTCGAAGTGGAAGCTTTTTATGAAGGATCGAAATGGAGCAGTAACTCTCGCTATTTCAATTCTACCACAAGGCGTGACACAACAATAAGAAAACATGTCCAAATTCTTGCTGACAAGGCTCTTTGCCATCCCGGCGACAGCGTTATGGCCGCTGTCATTGCCTATAGTTCTCGTCAATCAGACATGTATCTCAATGAAGGCATGACATTGGATGTGATTCTTCGTGATGCAAATGGCAAGGAAGTGACTTCTCAGACTGTTGTCACTGACCGCTTCGGACGTGCTTCCGTCGGATTCGTGTTACCAAGTCAAGGCCTGCTCGGGAATTGGCAACTCTTGGCTCGCGACGCCGACAAAAAATGGCTCGGCTCAGCATCAATTCAAGTGGCAGATTATGTGGCTCCGACGTTTTTTATCACTTCCGACCACTCGGAAGAAGATGTCAATGCGGGTGATATAGTTAGTTTAAAAGGACAAGTGCTGACCTATTCCGGAATGCCTGTTGGAGGTGCAACGGTGCGATATAGCGTGTCCTACACTCCCCCTATGAGATGGTTTGTATCCGGGTTTGCCACTTTCGATTCATCAGTGACTGCCAATGCCGATGGAAAATATGAGATTAAGCTTCCCACCGAAAACCTTAAAGGCACGCAATTTGAGCGTGGTGTTTTCTCAGTGAAATTATCTGCCACTTCTCCTGCTGGAGAAACACAGAGTGGTCCGACCGAACGATTTGCAATCGGCAAAGAGTATAGCATACTTTCTGCTGATAACGGCTCAAAGATAAACATCACAGATAGTGTCCCCCCTCTGACTTTCTATGTCAACGATATACTTGGAAAGAGAGTAAAAAAGGAACTCTCTTTTGAATTGATCGACGACATTTCGAAGCAATCCGTAGCTGCAGGAAGTTTTACGTCTCCTGTCCTGAGTCTTCCGGAAAAAAACTATCCTTCGGCACGCTATACTCTAAAGGTGGCACTGAAAGAGGATCCTGAAATTAAGTCGGAAGTATCTCTTACCCTATGGCGCTCCACCGACAAGACTGCCCCAAAAGGAAGCAATCTTTGGATTCCGGAATCTAACATTGTAGCGGATGCCAATCAAAAGACTGTAGATCTGACGATTGGAAGCGGTGTACCAGAGCGGTGGATACCCACTGTGCTTTCTGATTCGGATGGCAAAATCCTATCTATGCAATGGGTGCATATAGAAAAAGATAATGAAATCATCCGGCTTAATGCACCTCAAGGGAATGAAAAGTATATGCTTAATCTCAACTGGCTTTCTGACTTGAATACAGAGATGCAGAATATCGTTATTCTTCCTGCATCTTCAGAAGAAAAATTGAAAGTTAAGACAGAATCTTTCCGCGATAAAGTGTCAGCCGGGGATATGGAGAGATGGGCATTCCGTTTCTTCAGGAAATCTTCCAATGTATCCGACCTCCCGGCGCTGGCAGTGATGACAGATGCTGCGCTCAATGCTATAACTCCCTTTAGCTGGAATTTCACACCCCGACCCAACAATTACCCCTCATTCACAATGATGAGGCAGGCAAGCAATTTCACTCGCAATTTGAATACTGCTCTTAGCAATATTAAGTATTTGTCATACAATTCGCTGTCAATGCCAAAAATCAACACTTATGAAGAAAGTTGGGGACTTAATTGGGATATGTACTACGATAGTGGTGTGGCATATGCTGCGGGAGGAGTGAAGACTGAGATGGCAGTGATGCGCTCTTCTGCGCAATTGACATCAAGAAAGATGGCAGCTCCTGTGATGAATACTATGGCTACCGCTGATTCTGCCGATATGGCTATAATGGAAGATGCTGAAGAGGAAGCTTTGGAGGCTCAGCTTGAGGAAGGAGCTGCCGTAAGGGGATTCGGAAATGCCGGGGCTGCTGACTCTCAAGATGCTCCCGACCTCCGCGAGACAGAATGCCCGGTAGCTTTCTTCATGCCTGATCTTATTTCAGATAAGGATGGAGTTGTAGACGTAAATTTCTCAGTTCCAAATTTCAATACTACTTGGGCTTTCCAAATAATAGGATATGATTCTGAGCTCCAGACGGCAAAGACCACTCTCGATGCGGTTGCCTCAAAACCCATCATGGTTTCCACCCATGCTCCTCGTTTTGTCCGTACCGGTGATATCATCGAACTTACGGCCACAGTCTTCAATAATTCCGCGTCAATGTGTTCCCCTAAATGTCGCATTGAACTCGTGGATCTTATCTCAGGCAAAGCTTTAGCTGCCAAGGATTTCACTCCGGAAGCTATCGAGGTGACGTCAAACCGTATGCTGATTATGCACTGGGATGTTCCCTCTGATGTTTCGGCTGTTGGTTTCCGCGCTTATGCTGAAGCTGATGGCCACCGCGACGGAGAGCAGGCCCTCGTGCCGGTACTCCCCGCTTCTTCTCCGGTGGTAGAGTCTACTCCTTTCTGGATTGCCCCGGGCGAAGGGAAACTCGAAGTGAAGCTGCCTAAGTTCAAGGAGACAGATCAGGTGACTCTCCAGTATTGCAACAATCCGGCTTGGTATTGCATCTCGGCTCTTCCCGACATTGTAAAGCCTGATTCCAAAAGTGTCACGTCTAAAATCAAGGCTCTCTTCGGAAATACTGTGGCTTACTCCCTGATCTCAACCAGACCTAACCTTAAGAGCGGACTTGAAATCCTTCTTAGCGACAAGGATTCTGAATTCGCTGCCCTTAAGAGCAATCTTGAAAAAGACGGCAATTTGAAGATAACCCAATTGTCAAACACTCCTTGGGTCAACAACGCAGAGTCTGAAACCCTGCGTATGAGTCGCCTGGGCTCACTTCTTAATGACACCGAGGCGAAGAAAACCATCGACGAGATTCTGGATGATGTCCGCGCTCTTCAGATGGCGGATGGCGGATGGAGTTGGTGTCCGGAAATGGAGTCTTCTCCCTGGATCACTCGCGATGTGCTCCGCCATTTTGCAATGATTGTGAAAGCAGGCGCCGAGAATTGCATCTCAGATTCCAAGTCAATGATAAGCAATGGTATCATGTATATCGACACGGAGACTGTGAAGGATTACAAGAAGTACCATAAGAAAGGTGAATCTCTAAGCTATCTTCTCGACTGGCTATACGTGCGAAGCAGTTTTCCTGCATCTTACGTCTCTTCCGGTACTACCGGTCGAGAGATGACTGTTATCGCCGAAAAGGCCTTTAAGGACATTGCTGCCGAATGGAAAGATATGGGTATCGGTCAAAAAGCAAAGGCAGCTGTTGTCCTTTGGCGCGCAGGCGATCACCGCATAGCGAATGAGATTCTTGAATCCCTTCGCCAGTTTGCAAGTGAAAGTCCGGAAAAAGGGATGTGGTTTGACAATCTCAACTCAGGTTGGGGTGGAATGTCAACCCTACAGACCACCGCTCTTGTGCTGGAAGCCTTCACAGAAATCCAACCCTCCAACACAATCATCGACAGACTACGTCAATGGCTCGTGCTCGGACGTCAGTATCAAGACTGGGGGAAGAGCACATACACAGTGGAAACAGTGAATGCTATTCTATCATCCGGCACTGACTGGTGTGGAACTCAGGCTTCCCAGCCTGCTGAAATGCAGATCAAGGGCAAGAAACTCGATCTCCCGACCTCAGCGAAACTCACTGGCGCATTCACGCTTACACTAAATCCGAAGGATGCGTCTGGCAAGACTTTATCTATCATCAGAAATGGTACATCTCCGGCTTGGGGTGGAGTGATAAGTCAGTACGAGTCTCCGATCATGGATGTAGTTGCGGCTGATGTCCCTGAACTCTCCATCCGTAAGAGTGTTGTCGCGCTTGCAGAAGGAGAAGGGGGTCAACTGATTCCTAAAGAAGGCATCGAACTGAAGAAAGGCATGAAGGTGCGCGTGACGCTCTTTATTACAGTTGGCCGCGATATGGACTATGTAGCAGTCACTGACGAACGCAGCGCTTGTCTCGAACCGGTAGATCAGCTTTCCAGCTATACCCGTTCTGACGGTATCGGTTTCTATCGCGAAGTGCGAGACACTAAGACCAACCTGTTCTTTGGCTGGCTCCCGAAAGGACAGCACGTAGTCAGCTACGACTGCACTGTCAGCCAAGACGGTGAGTTCAGCTGCGGCATTGCCACTGCCCAGTCGCAGTACTCTCCGGCAGCCGTCGCCCACTCCGCCGGCTCAATCCTCAAAGTGAAATAGTCCACTATCTCATTTAGCCATCCCCATAACCCCATAACCTTTGACTTTCGCAAACGAAAGTCAAGTCAATCAAAAATTCGTGGTCTTCCATACAGATGGAAACCACGAATTTTTATTTCAACAAATGAGAAATAAAAATTGGAAATTTAAGAATTTTTAAGTATCTTTGCAGTCGAATAGTGGACTCATTGTGCGCCACTCTACCTTGACATCTGAATAAACAATTA
>CAYSMP010000145.1:0-10822 GCA_964432215.1 uncultured Sangeribacter sp. | reverse complement strand
CGGTCTTTTTGAGGACGGACTTGCTTCGCTCGTCCGGGAGAAAGCAAAGAGGCGGAGATAATATAACTAACTCAAGTATCTGTTTTAATAAGTTAGTATTTTACCGGCGATGAAATCTCACGCAGAGGTGCAAAGGGCCCGCAAGGTGTATTCTATGCTTGTATCTCCAATTCTAAGGCAACATACCTATAGAGACGCGGTCTTTTTGAGGACGGACTTGCTTCGCTCGTCCGGGAGAAAGCAAAGAGGCAGAGATAGGTATTTAGTATTTTTTTGATTTGACTATTCTTACGGGATGATGCATTCCGGAATTAACATAGGCATTGGAGGCGTCGGGCAATGCGGCACGGGTGGTTCCTGTCGAGCCCCATTTGTCTGAGTCCGTCGCATAGAACTTCTCCATCGTGAAGCCTTCACCTGAGTATTCGAGGATGCGGCGCATTATATCAAGACGGGCAGGAGCACTGAAATATGGAATGCCGTAGTTCATGCAAGAGTTGACCTCTGCGCGGTATACACCTCTTGAAAAGTTATAGGCTCCTTCGAAGATATCCACTTTATTGCTATATCTCGGATCGAATATCAATTCAGACCAACTTACGTCATGATTTTTTCCACTCAAAGATACATTCTGAAACCATCCCTTATCCTGAGAAGTACGAATCTCATACATTTCTTCAAATCCAATGTATTCTTTTTTTGTTGCCCTTTCTTCTGCAAGCTTGCCAAAAGCGTGCCCGCATGCCTCGTGCTGTATTATTCCTCTTGTATCCATAGGATAAGTATCAGGAGATGAACAGCATATTGCAACAGCACTTCCTTTATCAGTAAGAATAGTAGAACTTCCATATTCGTCACTATTCACAGTCATTATAATCAAAGATTGCGACATTCGCCATTTTTTCAAAGGAGATTTCTGAACAGCATAATCAAAAACGGCATCAACATCATCAAGCATTATCGATCCAATTCCTTTGTAGTCTCTTGTAAAGAATGATGAAAACCTTGTATTTCTCCATTGACTACTTGTATTCATTCCCGTATCCTGGGAAAGACTAATGCAAGCATAAACGTTGAAATAATCTCGATAAGTTGAGAATGGCTCAATACCGAAGAATGCTTCCATCTGTTCATCAACGAGTTCAAGATAACTTCCGTCAGCAATAGAGGCTGCATCCCATCCATCTCCTACAAAAAGCACATCTATTCCTTCCCCTTTTGTAGCGGTTTGGAGAGTGAGACACTCATCCTCTGCATATTGATAGTCATACTGACTTACCATACATTCTGAAGTAATATCCGTTCCTTTCTGTCGGAATACTATTTTAGCCTCGCGATCGTCATACCCCTTAGGCATCTCATTAATAGTGAGTGTCATTTCCGACTTTCCAAAACCAGATCGCGCAGAAAGAGTACACCATTCCGGAGACTCCTCCACTTCCCAATCTCCATCACAATAAATCACCAAGGGATTGGAATATTTGCCATTAAGGGCGCATACTTTTGCGGGAGAGCATACAAAATCTGAATGCTGTGAAATTCGTAAAAACTCTTTCCAGCCTTTAGCTGCTCTATACAAATCCACTGAACCCTTGGGAACTTCCAAAGTGAAATTCGATTTTGCCAACCCGAAGAATGGATCCGCTCTCTCTTCCAGAATAACGCTGTAATTATGGTATCTTCCTGCATCTATATAATCGCAAATTGGAGGTTCCATGTTATTACAAACCAATTTATTCAACGAAGTGCAACCGTAAAAGACTCCACCTTCCAAAAATTTCAAGTTCTCAGGAAAAACTACTTCAGCAAGCTGAGAGCAACCACAAAACATAAATTTGCAAAGTCTCTCAATCTTCTTGGGCAACTTAACTACGCCTCTCAAGTGTAAACAATCCAGGAAGACTCCATCCCCCATTTTAACAATATTGTCGGGGATGACTACACTACTTATCTTTGTAGAAGCAAAAGCATAGTCTCCAATACTTCTGAGGCTTGCCGGCAATTTCAATTCACCTCTAAAAGCACACCCTTCAAATGCCTCCGCACCTATATCTACTATACCTTCAGGTAGAAATACTGTCCCAGAAAAGTCACAGAACTGGAAACATCCTCTTGGTATCGTTTTTATTCCTGGTGGAAGAATTAATTCTCCCGAAAATTTATTCATAGCAAACGAACTTTCCCCCAGACTCTCTATGTTTGAAGGGATAAAGAGTTCTCCGGAAAAATTATTATAAGCAAACGCTGCATCACCTATCGCTTTAACTGATGAGGGTATATTAAGAGAACCTGTAAAATTACAACCATAAAAACTACAAAGTCCTATATTTTCCAAAGTTGAGGGCAATTCCAATTTTCCAACAAGAGACTTACATCCAGAAAAACTTCCACCCCAATTACTATAGCTTTCAAGAGATACAAGTCCTTCGGGAAGAATGAGTGAACCTATTAGTCCGCAATCACTAAAAGCACATCCTTTAATAATCTTAACGCTCTTTGGCAGAACAAGATGAGTCAAAGTTGATTTACCACTCATTGCAAATTCTGGAATGACATCCTTGACTTCTCTTGAATCCCAACCACCGTTAACAAACATTTCAGTGTCCCAACATGTAACATTCTCAATATTCAGTGCACTCAATGAAGAGAGCTCAACTTTCATAAATTCAAAATCATTATCATTGATTTCCCCAGTAAGTTTAAGTGATCTAATGTCTGAAAATGGAATATTCATGCTTTCAATTATATGTTGGAGAGTACCACGTTTAGGGACATCAACAACAAGATAAGTTCTCACAATACCATCTCGGAAATCTATATCATCAATCCAAGGTTGGATTGATTCATCTGAAAGATTGAGTTCATAACCGCCTCCATTCTCACGTTTGTTTACTGTGATAGTGAACGAATGAAGCTTACCCGATAGATATTCCACACCATCTTCCTTTATCAAATGATAACTGATTCCATCAACAGTTACGTCAATTACATTACTACCAGCAGGAATAATTTGAGGAGTAACAACAGCTCTCCAATCAGAAGCATACTGATAAGGGCATATAGAAATCTCATTCCCACTGACTTCTCCAACATCTCCAGTCTCAAGATTGACAAAAACCGTAGGTTTTATGTTTGTAATTTGAACTGACTTTTCAAGATCACCCCATTCTCCAGCGTGGAAACCACTTCCTTCAATAAGGGAGATCTTTACTCCAGCCATCAGATGCCGGAAGGTAAGATTGATACGAGAATCAGATGGCATAGCCTTGTCTGCTTTAGCCCATAAAAGGTCACTTTTCTCATATCCACCACGTCCGAGTTCAGATTTCTGAACATCCTGTCGACGCTCAATTGAGAACGACTGATTTGAGGGATTTGAAATATTATCCATATAAGGATAATATCCTATGATATCTGCTGGAGTTTCTTTGGATGTCCAGTATAGATTGGTCTGTCCCGACCAGACGTTTTCAGTCTCGTTGAATCGGAATAAAATATTCGCTGCATGAACATCCTTTTCATTTATATCTTGAGGTTTTTCATCATTATAGTCCAAAACATAGACCCCCATGGCATCGCCATCTTCAAATCCGGCATCAGATGCTCTTGTCAATGTAGGATATGCGGCAGTAAAAGAAATGGGAATAAGCTCAATATCATCAGTCTCAGACCGAAACGACATTTCATCCGCACATGATGACATCATAGCTGCAGACCAAAGCAGATATGCAAATTTTTTTGCCGATTTCATTTTGTCACTCCTTTCTTTCCATATTTATAACCAACTATTCTTCGCGGTGCGTTACTGTGCACTGAAGGCCCTACCACAGATATATTATCACTATTACGAGTAGGTATAGTGAAATCGCGCCCAACAGCACGACTGTCTTTATCATAGAAACCTTGAAGATCAAACTTCTCCCCTGCAAGTTTCATAATCCTTTCAACGATAAGCTGACGACTCCATGTAGAAAAATATGGTACGTTATTGTTCATACACGAATTATATTCAGATCTATAAACTCCTCGGGAATGGAAATATCCACCTTCATAGATATCCACAATATCAGAATAATTATTATTTTTGATCAAATGTGCCCAAGGCACCTGATCGTATCTTCCATACATAGAAAGATTTTTTGAATAGCCAACAGCAAGATCACCTTGAAGTTCCAACGCATGTCCGCATCCATCACCACACGAACAATTATTAATCCAAGCTTTATGGTAGATATACTCGTCGCCAAGCCAACCAATTCCATGACCGCCTGCTTCATGCTGAACGAGCCCTCTTGCATCCATAGGATAATCCCAGGAACTTTTAGTCACCACCGAGCAAAAACTGTCACCCATAGTATAAGTGACTCCATCATAAATATCTGAATTTCCAACCAGAATACATCCTACGTGAGGATTACTTCCTCCAGTCGTCATTGGAATATTTTCTGCACAGTATTCCATTGCTCTTTGCCAATCAGCAGAAATGCGGTCTCCTTTTTTACCGCCTCCTCCGAAACAAACTTTAAATTTTGTTCTTTTCCATGAATCAACACTTTCTACTCCGCTATCTTCAGAGAGTGCAAAAGCCGTAAAGACATTGAAATATTCCCGATAAGAAGAATAGGGTTCAACACCAAAGAAATATTCCATTTCTTGTTTCATGTCTTGAAGGTAGGTTCCAGATGCAATGTCGGTTGCATCATATCCATCACCAATAAATACAAGATTTATACCATTTCCTTTACTTGCCTTTTGCAAAATCAGCATCTCATCTTCATTATATTCATAATCATATTGACTGACATCTATATGAGTTAGATAATTATCATCTCCATTCAAACGGAAAGATATCTTCCCTATTCTTTGATCTGATCCTTTAGATAACTCTTCAACGTTTACCATAAGGGTCGTTTTCTTTGACCCTGATTTTCTGTCGACATGACACCATGCAGGACATTCCGTTATCTCCCAATCATTATCAGCATAAAGAATAATTTCCATGTTTTTTATCCCATTATTAAGCAGATTGATTTTCGAAGGACTTGCTACAAAATTTCTATAAGCAGAAATTTTCTTAAATTCATTCCATCCTGAGGCTTGACGATAAGCCTGCACACTATTCTCAGGCACTTCAATCCTGCAATCTTCTCTGTTAACAAACGAGAAAGCGGATGTTTCTATGATAGGAGGAACCAGGGCATCAGATCGTATGTAAGAGAATGAAGTATTTCCAAAAGCATTTTCTCCGACTTTCTCTATTTTTGATGGCAATATCAATGCTTCTATTCTTAGACAATTAACAAAGGCATCTTCTTCAATTACCTCAACTTTAGATGGAATCACTAAAGTGTCACATAATTCTCCGCAATTATAGAAAGTTCGAGACTTTATTGTGGTAAGTTCAGATGGGAGAGTTATATGTCGAAGGTTTGTATTATAAAAACAATACTCTCCAATATATTTCACACTCTCAGGAAGATGAAAATCTCTCTTAAAATCACAGTTAGAGAATGCCCGATCACCGATAGAATTAAGGTTGGAAGGCCATTCAATTGAACTTATTGGACAACCAGCAAACAGTTCCGGTGGTATTTCTGTCATTTCAGTTGGAAGCACAAATCTTCCGCTTAGGCCTTTCATATTCTTAAAAGCTCCCTTAACATAACTTGCATTCGGAAGACGAAGATCACCGGTTAAAAATCTACAATCTTCAAAAGCGCCCATACCTACTTCCTCTATCGACTCTGGAAGGAGAAGTTCCCCGGAAAAATCACAACCCCTGAAAGCATAGGTATTTATATTTTTGAGTGTTGATGGAAGTGTAAGTGTTCCTGTGAGGTTATTTTTATCAAGTCCGTCACCCCAATCACTCACATTAGTAAATGCTTGGTAACCTATTTCTTCTACTCCTTCTGGAATTACGAGTGAACCTGAAAGAGACGTACCTTGAAATGCATAACGTCCAATACATTTTAATTTCTTAGGAAATATAAAATGCCTTAAACTATACATATTTAGAAAAGCTTCCTCAGGCAATCCCTCCTCATATATTATGCATGAATTAAAGTAACCTACACGAAACGACAAAGTTGCCTCATACATATTAAGGGATTCCAGTTTTATCAGTTCAGATCTCATAAACGGAAAATCCTCCTCATGCATGGGCCCAATTATTTTCATATTCTCAATCTCTTTAGGATCAAGTTTCATATCTTTCAAAGCCTTCTGAAGATTGGTTGTTGACGAAACATTTACCACCACATACTCCTTTGTCTCTCCGTTATGAGAAGTCAAATCACTCTCCCAAGCAGTGATGGATTCATCAACCAATACAAACTCATAGTCGCCTTTGTCAGTGGTTTTGGCGACCTCAATCGTGAAATTGTGCTGTTTCCCCGAATAATAAGTCATAGTCTCTTCTTTAAAAAGAGTATATGCTTCCTCGCCTACAACGACCTTGATTAGAGGATCTCCCTTTTTTATGTCCTGAGGCAATACGACAGCTCGAAAATCGGACTTATCAGGTTTCATCAAGATTTCGCTTACTTCCGAATCTCCAGCAATAGCAACTGATCCATTTGATAAATCTACCGTTGCATTCCGTTGTATGCTTGACACCCTGACATGCTTCTCCAATTGAGACCACTCCCCTTTTTCGAAACCTTCCCCCTCAGTCAGTGTCACTCTTACAACTGACAGAATATGCTTAAAGTGAAGATGGACTGAAGGAGAAGAAGGACGTAATACTTCAGACTTAGCCCAAAGGAAATCAGATGCCTCGTAGGCTCGGGGATTTTCTGCTTGGTCTATTTCAACAGATATCGGGTATTGATTAACATTTGCAATTGAAGCATTATACGGATAATATCCATATATCTCCATAGGAGTATCCTCATCAGAAAATTCAAGAGCAGAAGTGCCTTTCCAGACATCGTCTTTCTCATAATATTTGAATCCTTTATTATCAGTATTGTTTCCTGAAGGCATCAATATACCGGACTGACCGCTTTTAAAGTCGACCCCAAATATACCGATGACATCTCCATCTGCAAATCCGGAATCATCGGCTCGTGTAGTGTTGATCTGATCTATTTCAGCAGTAAGCCTAATCTCCAAATCATCTTTTATGACGGGAGGCACTACCGGCTCCGGCAGCAGATTAGACTCTTTCGCGCAACCTGCAATCAGCAGGCCAAGAATGAATATGTTAGAATATAAATATTTACCACTCATTTGTTCGGAAGTTCAATTATATCATTTACTATAAAGTCCTCAAGAGAAGGCGTGAGATAACTCCTTCGCATAATCTCTTTGTAGATAGCATATCTGGAAATTGTATTATAATAGGGAACATAAGTTGACATAACACTCTCCACCTCAGAACGCCATACGCCTCGAAGATGATCAGCCCCTCCCTCATATAAATCTACAAAAGAACTATACTTAGGATGATAGATGAAATCTTTCCATGGAACTTCATCACTTTTGTTAGTTAACGATATATTCTCATAAAATCCTCGACCTTTCATTTCCTGAATCTTAGGCATCATATCACAATATGGACATTTGCAACCTTTTACAAATTCGAAATGGGTCACCTGTTCTGTTGCTAAATGTCCAAATGCTTCTCCACCTGCATAGTACTGCACCAGTGCTCGATTGTCATACGGATAAATTTCTTTTGAATTACCAATAAAAGCGACACTGAAATTTGACACATTACCATAGTCAGAGCAGCCTGCAAATGCATCGTAGTTTGCGAGCACAATTACAAGTGAATAGTAGACATTGTCGACTTCTTCACCACCAATAACATCTTCTACATATTGGTTGAGCTTTTTATAGCCATCCCACCAACGCGGCAATTCCGGGAAAGTCAAACCGAATATTGTTTCCTTCGACGTGAGAATATCAGACGCTCCATTGTCAGCAGAAAGGGCTATCGCAGTGCTGACAGTGAACATATCTTTATAAGTCTTGAAAGGCTCTATTGAAAACAGAGATTCCACCGTTTCATTAACCCTCTCCATATATTCACCACTGGCAATAGCTTCCGCTCCATATCCCTCACCTACAATGAAGATAGGGATTGCGTTTCCTTTGCCTGATGCCTCACTTAATATAATCTTTTTATCTTCTTCAATTGGATAGTCGTACTGTCGAACCGTTATATAATTAGTATAGCCATTTTCTTTCAACCGGAAAAGGATTATGCCTTCTCTATCCCCCTCACCGAAAGGAAGAGCGTCAACCTTTATATCTGTTTCAACTTTACCGTCACCATAATCTTTTGACATGTGGATCCACTCCGGGCAATCCACCACTTCCCATGGACCATCTGCTCGAACCCTGATATTTCTTGTTATTCCTTTATTAAGGCAACTGAATTCCGATAAGGATGCGTTGAGTTCATGATGGGGAACTATGCTAAGAAACCTATTCCATACATCAGCGTGACGATATGTTTCCACGGATGATTCTGGAACCTCAAGTACGCAGTGACTGAAATCAATTCCATCTATAGCAGAGTCTACAATAGTAGGAGGTTCAGAAGCCAGACATATAAAAGTCTGAAGGCCTTCACAATTGAGAAAAGCATTCTTTCCTATATATTCAATGTTCTTACCAAAACGCACTTCTCTGAGTTCTTTACAATTAGCAAATGAGCCTTCTCCTATAATCTGTATTTTTTCACCTACAATTTTTTCTATTTTACTATTCGAAAACGAACCATTTACTCCATTTCCTTCCAATCGTTCAAGGTATTCAGGAAGAATGACTTCACCCCTGACATCAGCACGATTGAAAGCAGAATTTCCTATATACAACAAATGCGACGGTAAAACCAAATCTCCGACAAATCTACAGTACTCAAATGCAAGATCTCCTATTTCCACAAGTGACTCTGGAAATTTTATTGGTTCAGAAAACTTCAAATTATTAAATGCCCTAATCCCTATCGAGGTAATTCCATCATGTAAACTCAATTTGACAGGCTTACTGAAACGCATACCATCAAAAGCGCGTTCTGGAATCTTATTTATTCCTGACGGTATGATTATATCTCCATCAAGATTTTCGCCACAATCCTGGAATGCCTCATATCCAATATTAATTAATCCATCTGGCAGAGCAAATTTCCCATATACTCCGCGCGCCCTATCAAAAGCATTGCCACCAATCTCTTTTAAACAACTTGGTAATCTCAGTTCAATTTTCGCATCACATACACAGAATGCCAAATAGCCTATTATTTCAAGATTTGCAGGGAGAATTATCTCAAAATTCCCTCCTGCACGACTAAATGCCCCACCTCCAATTTCTATTACAGAATCAGGAATTATCAAGGTAGAATTCAATTCAATACCCCTAAAGCACTCATTATACAGTCTTTTTAACCCTGATGGCAGAATAACTCTGCGTAAGGATTTCTTGTCATAAAATGCTTTTTCAGGCAACACGTCGTCAACATAAATCATTTTCCTATCTTCCTTGGAATAATACTGTACTTCTTTTATCTTAACGTCCTTGATATTTAAACCGGTAAGTAAACCCATTTCTTCACGCATGACACGGAAATCTTCTTCAGTTAAATTTCCTGTGACCTTGAGATTACGGATGTTGGTAATATCATAGTGTAATGCCTCAAGACAAGCCTTGAGAGTTCCAGCTTCCTCAATGTGCACAACGAGATAAGAGTTGGCATCAAAGTTATGTGATGACTTGTCAGCCTCCCATGGGGTGATGTCCTCGTTAACGAGGGTCAGGGCATAGTCGCCGCTGTCGACTTTGCGGTCGACTTTTATGGTAAAGGTATGAAGCTTGCCTGAGGTGTAGGTCATGCCGTCGGAGCGAGTGTATGCATAAGGTTTGCCATCTATGGTAATTCCGATGACACTCTTGTTTGCGGCAACTGACTGCGGAACGACTACAGCTCGCCATGCGTCACCTTCGGGATTCATGACTATGTTGCGATCATAATCACCGGAGGGAATGGCTATACCAGTCTGAAGGTTGATTTCTGCGTTGCGTATAGTATTATCTACAGTAACGATTTTTGTCAACTTGCTCCATGCATCTCCTTCAAAACCACTACCCTCTTGAAGCACAACTTTCACGCCGGCCATAATATGGCCAAACGTCAGTTCCACCTTCTTGCCGGGAGATGCTTTGGCGGTTTTGGCCCAAAGGAAGTCGGATGCTTCGTAGCTGCCCATTTCGCCGTCGCCTCCAGAAATGCTCTGGTCGGCTTTTACTTCGAAGTTGTAGGATTCTACATCACTCATACCGTTGAAGAATGGATAATAGCCGTAGATGTCGGCGGGTGTGACTTTGTCAACCCAATAGATGTCAGTGGCTGATTTCCACGAGTTGGCGTCGGCATTGTAGGTCATAGCTACGTTGTTGACCTGATTGTTGCTGAGCGTAAGAGCACCAGGGATTCCGTCTTTATAGTTGACGACGAAAAGTCCGAAACGGTCTCCGTCGGCAAACCCGGCTTCATCGGCACGTGTGTCGTTGACCTGATCTATGCTGGCCTGAAGTTCAAGACGAAGACCACTATCCAGGTTTTCAGGACGGAAACGGTACATGTCGTCGGAACATCCGGCCAATACAAGCGACAACAGCAACCATGCATTCTTTGGGTTATGCAGAAAGTCGTTTTGTTGTTTCATGTGTCGTTATTTTTTTGGAAAACAATTATTTTGCTTGAATTAAGTAGGTCACAAAAATTAAACGATATATATTAAACAAGCCACTGTAAGGGTCTTGATATGATAACTGCGGCTAATCTTGGTCATCTTGGCATTGTCGTTCAGTC
>CAYSMP010000144.1:0-10850 GCA_964432215.1 uncultured Sangeribacter sp. | reverse complement strand
TCATTGGTCTCCGCTAACTTACGTCCTACGGCAATACGCCATTGGACAGGTACAACATATCTTGTTTCCTTACAGCCTTTAGGAAACACTATTTAGTTCGTAAGAAATATTTTAAACAATTTATACATATCACCATAATGATATGAAATTTGTATATCCATTGTAATTATTCAATTAAAAATTTTTATAAAATGGAAATAAATATCTATGATAATAACAATCCAGTATTTCAAGTAGATTCCAAAATTGTCAAATCAAGTTATTCTTCTATGGATAACTATCTCATAATACATGATACCAATAATACTTCCACTAATGTATGTGCAATTTACTTTAGTGGCCACAGTATTTATTTTCCGAATGATGAGAATACATTTAAAAAAGTAATAAATAAAAAAAATAGGTTTGAATGGTATGGGAAAAGAGTAAAGGACGCTAAAAAGCATATTTTTATAAGGGATATCCATAAACAATGGTACTTATCAGGTATTAATTCAAAGATTAATTCTCCTAAAAAACTATATGATTTTTTAAAGGAAGAAACTGAAGGATATGAAGTAATCTGTATTGGAAGTTCTGCAGGGGGATATGCTGCACTACTTTATGCTTCTCTTCTAGGAGGAATCGCCTATGCTTTCAGTCCTCGTATTGAAATGGCCTCACTAGATAAATATAGTTGTCCAGAAAATGCTCCATTATATTTTCGATTAAAATCAACAACTCGAAAACAATACATGGATCTTATACCCTTTATTAAGAAGTCAACATCGCCATTATATTGTTTTTATCCCATAAAATCAAAATTAGATAAAATTCAATTACAATATTTAGAGCAAACCCCTAAAGAAGAATTACCGAATTTATATCTTATAAAATTCACCACTCAAAAACATGGGGTACCTTTTCCAAAAGTTGCTTTAGAAAATGTTTTCTCTTTACAATGTTTGGATTGGTCTACTTATCAAAAAAGACCGAATAATCCTATTATTTTTTCAATAAAAATGGTCGGATTTATAAAAACAATAATCGGTATGTATAACCAAATTAAGAATTATTACATTAATAAATACTTTAAATAGAACATACCTTTCTAATATTGTTATTTTGCCTTATTACCCATAAAAGTAACAGACAAATTATATCAACCGGTTGAATGTATATGGCCAATTGACGGTTTTACCAGTTTAACCAAGACATAATAATAATTTTAGAAAACTGAGACACAAGCTAAAGTCAAAAATGCATTTAGAAGTTACTGGACACCATCCATTAATGATTGGATATATCTGTTAAATAACATCACATAACTGTAACCCAAATTGTTTAAATAAACATCGATCAACTTTTTATATGACTACATGTATTGTTATGAACATGGCTCCCAAATATGTTGAGCCTGCTTATACGCTTTTTGATAAAGAGTTAGATATACAATGGTGTTTTGGTTCGAATGAGACGGATATTAAAGAAATGGATCATTCATTATTGAAAAATGTCAAAGTATATACCACTAAAAAATTGTTCAAAAAGGCATATTATCTTAAAGGTATATTATCACTAGCGTTTCAAAATGATCTCTCAAATCATATCATTATAGGAGAACCTGCAATGCTGACCACATGGATCTTGCCATGGTTAGTAAAATTCTTTCATCCCAAAAAAAGAATAATTTTTTGGACTCATGGATGGTATGGCAAGGAGGGTAAACTCAAGACATTAATTAAGAAATTGTATTTTTATCCTGCCGATTATATACTTACATATGGAGATCGTGCTCGTAAACTTATGATAGAAGTTGGCTTTAATCCTGAAAGAATTAAAGCAATACACAATAGTCTTAACCATTCAGAGCAAGTTCTTTTAAGAAAGGGAATTAAACCATCCAGTATTTATATAGACTATTTCAAGAATAGTTATCCAGTTCTTTTTTTTATTGGACGGCTTACTCCTGTAAAAAAATTAAATCTATTGGTAGAAGCTGTATCTATGTTAAAACAGAAAGGTCAATTTTTTAATATTGTTTTTGTTGGAACCGGTTCTGAAAAAGATTCTTTAGAGAAATTGGTAAAAGAAAGACAACTCGACGAACAAGTTTGGTTCTATGGACAATGCTATGATGAAAAAAAGAATGCAGAGCTTATATATAATGCTGACCTTTGTGTCGCTCCTGGAAATGTAGGACTGACCGCGATGCACGTCATGGTGTTTGGTACCCCTGTATTGACTCATAATGATTTCAATTGGCAAATGCCTGAATTCGAAGCAATACGGGATGGAAAAACGGGGTGTTTCTTTGAAAAAGATAATGTAGATTCATTATCGAAAGCTATTTCAAAATGGTTCTTGGAGAAGGCTACAAAACGAAATGATGTTCGAAAAGCATGCTATAATGAAATTGATCAAAACTGGACTCCTGAATTTGAATTGAACGTCCTTAAACAAGTATTACAATAAAATATGGCTACAGTATTCGATGCAAAGATTCTTTCTCTACCAAAAATTGAGGATCCAAGAGGGAATTTATCTATAATAGAACAATTAAAACATATACCTTTTGAGATAAAACGTACTTACTGGATATATGACGTACCTGGTGGGATGAATCGTGGTGGACATGCCTATAAGGAAAATGAGGAATTCATAGTTGCACTTTCTGGTTCATTTGATGTGGTACTAAATGATGGAGTTAATGAAAGGGTATTTTCATTAAACCGATCTTATTGCGGACTATGTGTACCAAAAGGCATCTGGAGAACATTGAGCAATTTCTCCACCAATTCACTTGCATTAGTACTGTCTTCTACTGAATTTGACAGGAATGACTATATTTTGGATTTCAAACTATATAAAGAGTGGAAAAAAGCCTGTAAAAATGAAGCTTACTCTCCCCAAAGTAATTGTCCTAAGACAGTAAATCAAGTAAAAGAACACCAACGAAATAATGGAGTAAGCGTATTTGACAGTTCTCTTTATGAACTTAATAGAATTCACGATAAAGAAGGAAATCTAACATTTATGTATGAAAACATCCATGTACCATTTCCAATAAATCGTGTATTTTATTCATATGATATTCCCGGAGGAGAGGACAGAGGTGCGCATGCTCACAAGGAATGCCATCAATTTATAATTGCCGCCTCCGGTGCCTTTGAAGTGGTTCTTGACGATGGTATTAACAAACGAACAGTTACCCTGAACCGTCCATTCTGGGGTCTTCACGTTCCACCCGGAATCTGGGCCTCCGAACAGGGATTTTCGTCAGGAAGTATATGTCTCGTTCTTGCGAGTCATGGATATTCAGAAACAGATTATATCCGTGACTATGATGATTTTCTGAAATACTCAAAAGAAAAGAGGACCATTAAATAGTAAAATGAAGGGAATCATATTGGCTGGATATTCGGGGACAAAACTTTTACCTCTGACACTAGGCGTACCCAAACAATTGTTGCCCGTCTATGATAAACCGATGATATATTATCCAATAGAGACGTTGGTTGAGGCTGGAATAACAGATGTATTAATAATCGTTAACCCAATATTTTACTCTGCATTTTTTAATTCTTTAGGAGACGGCTCAAAATTTGGAGCACACTTTGCATACGCTACACAGATGAATCCAGAGGGAACGGCCCAGGCATTTAATATTGCTGATGAGTTTTTGGACAGAGAAGCTGCCTGCTTAATTACTGGGGACTGTATTATTATAGGGAAAAACAGAGCTGAAAAACTTCAAAAAGCAATACGCGCTGCCGAAAAGAGTGGACAGGCAACAATATTCGTATGTAAGGATTATTATCCTGAACAATATGGAGTAGCGTTACTTGATCCCAAAGGTAAATGTGAGAGAGTGGAAGGAAAGCCTTCAATTCGGTCTTATTATTCCATAACAGGCCTTTACGTGTTTCCAAAAGGAGTAACAGATTATGCCAAAATAATCGATAAATCAGAAAGAGGTTTGCTGGAGGTGACATCCCTCAATCAAGCATATTTAGCTGAGAATAAACTGCAAGCCCAAATATTAGGTAGCGAATTTCATTGGTTTGATACCAATTCATTCGATAGTCTTATGACTGTCAGCAATTACGTACAACAACAATCCAAGAAGAATAAATAGAAGCACCATGGTAAAATTATTAGATCTTAAGGCAATCACCATGCAACATGGTGACGAATATAAAGAAGCAGTCAATCGAGTGATTGACTCCGGATGGTTCCTTCAGGGCAAGGAAAACGATAAATTTGAATCCAACTACGCTAATTACATCGGAACCACAGAATGTATTGCTGTCGCCAACGGGCTGGATGCCCTTTATCTCATCATAAGGGGATATAAAGAACTCGGTATGTTGCACGATGGAGACGAAATAATTGTTCCTGCCAATACATATATCGCTACTATAATAGGCATAACACGAAACAATCTAGTTCCCGTTTTGGTCGAACCTACTTTTGATAACCTTGAAATTGATGTTGACAGAATTGAAGAAGCCATAACACCAAGAACTAAGGGTATTATGATCGTTCATCTTTATGGACGGGTAGCATATAACGATAAGTTGAAAAATATATGTAAGAACCACAATCTCTTGCTTATGGAGGATTGTGCACAAAGCCAAGGATGTGCTTGGAATGGGGTTAAAACAGGAGCTCTCGGAGATGCCGCTGCTCATTCATTTTATCCTGGTAAAAATTTGGGTGCATTTGGTGATGCTGGAGCAGTAACGACCTCTGATCCTCAACTTGCATCTGTCATCAGAGCATTGGCAAATTATGGCAGTCAAAAAAAATATGTCTTCAAATATGTAGGCATGAATTCTCGTATGTCTGAGCTTGATGCCGCAGTGCTTGATGTGAAACTGAAGTATCTGGATGAGGATAATAAGAAGCGTCAGGAACTGGCTGCCTATTACTATGACAATATCAAGAATCCTTTAATCAGTCTTCCAACAAGGATTCCTGACGAGAACAATGTTTATCATCAGTTCCCAATCCTTTGTGAAAGACGAGATGAACTTCAAAAATATCTTGCTGATAATGGAATACAGACCTTGATTCATTATCCGATACCTCCTCATCATCAAGAATGCTATAAAGATGAAGTCTGGAATACACCTCAACTTAAATTACCAATCACAGAAAAGATACACTGTGAGGAGCTCTCTATTCCGATGAATCAAATATTATCAAAAGAAGAAGCTAAAAGAGTAGTCGAGGTTCTGAACTCTTTTAAATGATATGCTATGAAAGGAATTGTTCTCGCCGGAGGTTCCGGAACAAGATTGTATCCCATTACAAAAGGCATAAGTAAACAACTTATGCCTATTTTTGACAAGCCAATGATTTATTATCCAATTTCGGTATTGATGTTGGCTGGCATCCGTGAAATCCTGATTATTTCTACCCCGCAGGATCTACCTGGATTCAAGAGATTATTGGGGGACGGTTCTGATTATGGTGTTCATTTTGAATACGCTGAACAACCATCTCCCGACGGACTCGCCCAGGCCTTCACTATTGGTGCGGATTTTATAGGAGATGAAGCTGTATGCCTCGTGTTAGGTGACAATATTTTCTACGGAAGCTATTTCACAGACATGTTAAAAAAAGCTGTAACTACTGCGGAATCAGAACAGAAAGCTACTGTATTCGGATATTGGGTTAGTGACCCAGAGAGATATGGAGTCGCGGAGTTCGACAAAGAGGGCCAGTGTCTTTCAATTGAAGAAAAGCCAAAACATCCGAAAAGTAATTATGCAGTAGTAGGCTTATACTTTTACCCTAACAAAGTAGTGAAAGTAGCTTCAGAGATAGAACCTTCAGCACGAGGAGAGTATGAGATAACTACTGTTAATCAAGAATTTTTGAAAGATAATGAATTGAAAATCCAGCTTCTTGGGCGAGGATTTGCATGGTTGGATACCGGCACTCATGATTCCCTGAGCGAAGCATCCACGTTCATTGAATGTGTCGAAAAACGCCAAGGATTAAAGATTGCATGTTTAGAGGGGATTGCTTTCCGTAAAGGATGGATTTCCGAAAAAAAATTGGTGGAACTTGCACAGCCTATGCTTAAAAACGAGTATGGTCGCTACTTGCTTAAGGTCGTAGATGAGAAAAAGCATGAGGTCAACTCTGACACATTTCGTGATTTAGGTATTGATTGAAAATAAATGTCATGATGAATTTCTGCACATATTTCGATTCATATTACATGATCAAGGGATTGGCTCTATACCGATCTCTTGAGCTTGTATCGAATGACTTCCATTTGTATGTAATGGCTTTTGACAAAGATTGCTACGATAAACTTAAATCTTTGAATCTTCCACACATGACCGTCGAACTTATAGATAACATAGAAACCACAGAGCTTCTCGCGGTCAAACCCACTCGTAGCAGAGGTGAGTATTGTTGGACATGCGGACCGACTGTCATAGAATATTTTCTTAATCAATATGGTCTCGAAGACATAACCTATTTGGACTCAGACTTAATGTTCTTGTCAAATCCTTCCATAATTGTTAATGAGGTAGGAAACGCTTCTATTGCTATAACAGAGCAAGGTATAGGAGAAAAGGAAGCAAAGTTATATGGTAAGTATTGTGTGCAATACCTAACTTTTAAGAACGACAAAGATGGGAAAGAAGCCTTAAAATGGTGGAAGGATTCATGTATTGAGTGGTGTTTTCAAAGAATTGAAAATAATAGATTCGGTGATCAAAAATACCTAGACGAGTTTCCAAAGCGTTGGAACAGTGTTTACGTTATTAAAAATCTTGGTGTTGGAATCGCTCCCTGGAATATGCACAGATATAAATATAAAGATCATTCCTTTGTATATAAAAATAAGGAATATCCATTCGTTTTTTTTCATATGCATGGAGTTAAAATTAACTATTTTAATAATGATCTGCATATAGCTACTACTCATCAATCACTGAGTAAAGATACAATAGAAAAATTTTTCCAACCTTATGCCAATCTTTTAAAGGAAGTTCTAGTCAATGATCTGGGACATGATGTAAACAATACGTATGTCCATGATATGTCAACTAGTAAGAAAATTGAATACAAGATACGAGGAATTCTGAGAAATAATGCCTTTATACGATGGATTTGGTTTTCTTTATTGAAGACCAAATATAAAGGACATGGTACTAAAATATAATATGTTAGAGTACCCAAATGAGGTAATGGATGGAATAGGGAAAAAAATACAAGGGAGACAATTTGAAAGACTCCTTGTCAAGTACACGCCACAAGGCATTCCCGTTAGAGAAAGCATCCAGTACTTCTACGACAGAAACAAAGTTTCATAAAACCTGTTCTTCAAATCATATCGAGACACGCATACCTGCATCTCTGTGCCCTCAGAATTCCTTGATATGATAGACAAATCCTAACTGAAGAATGTCATACTTGAGCTATTCGACCAAATGCTGGAATTTACCGCAATGCTCTTCGAGAAGGACCGGCTCTCTGCGAAGAAGAACCTCCGGATGACATCACTGGCAGAAAAAATTGACACAATGATCGCCTCACAGAACCATGCGAGGCTGGACCGTGACTCCTGGCTAGCCAAAGAACCTAGAGTCTACATCAGACGATCTCTGATCTCAAAGATCTCTTCCATGTCCTCAAGAAAGCAAAGTTCAGGGGCACTACAAGGAAAAGCGGATGACCTTTACTTGTCACATACCACGCAAGTGGAGTCTCAATGTTGAGATATCTGAAGGATTTTTATCACAGTTTGGTGTAGCGGTGCACTTACTACGAGAACACCCTGTACTCCTCCAATAAGGTTAGAAATCTTTTATTTTTTTACTCAAGTTTAATAAAATTGTGTAAAAATACAAAAAGTAAATTCCCGTAATCTATATATCTAATTTAGACGCTTACATGCTGATACAAAATATATAGCTTAATCATCTTCATAGTATTTCTTCTAATTATATATGTCCAAAGACGATAATCATCGAAGGAAATTCCAGAATCATAGAGGGAGATTCCAAGCTCAGGATAACAAACTTGAAGAGTCGGAACCTTGGCATAGGATTGATCCTATACCCGCACATGATGGCAGGACTCTTCTTGAGAAACTAAACAAGAAACTTTCTAAGGCCGATAGAGCATGCCGGAAGAAAGCATTCCTCAAATGTAAGGCGGCTATAGATGAAGGTGAGAAAAATGGAGGCCTCGGTATCTGTAAAAAAAGTTTTTTTGATGACCCACTCCATAAGGAAGTAAGAGTGGATCTGGAAGTAAATGCTGGACTCGCTTTCATTAAAGAAGACGAAAAAAAGAAGTAAGATGGAGAATAAGAAGAACACGAATAGTAGATTTCTTTTCAAGGGATTCTTAGAAAACGAAAAGACATATAATCGTTGCGAAGGATATTGGAAACGATATATTAATCAAATCATTGGAGATCAGATAGCAGAGTGTAATTTTTTCAAGAATGCATATGGAAATGGCCTGAAAGTATATGATGCAAATCCTATTTTATTCTTTATTTTCAAGGATAAAGCCACCAGAATTATATTGTCATCGGAAACTGAATATGAATATGAGTATAGAAAATATCCTAATTACAACTTAACAGCATATTGGGACAATTATTCATATAATGAAAATGAGTATAAGGAATTGGTTCTATCCCTTTTTATGTGCCCCTCCGCAGTCGCTAAGGCTAAAAGCTTATTAAAGGAATGGCTGACCTCAGAGGGATATAGAATAGAGCTGACGGGGGATCCTGTGAGACATGAGATCCCAGACGTTGAAAGGCCGGTATATCGATCCATTGCCTGCAATGTGAGTGACAAACAGCCCAAGAAAAACAATGAAGGTTTCAGACGGTTAAAGAAAGATGTCAGCAATAATCAAAAAGAAAAAGAAAGTAAGAAAAAGAAGAAATAAATATTAATTTGTCAATTTTCTCATTCGGATGAAATTATAGTATCCGCAATTGAATTTCAAAAAATAATTCTCTCATGAAAATCTCCATCATCACGGCTACGTACAATAGCGGTGCAACTCTTCGTGACACCATTGAAAGCGTTTTAAGCCAAAACAGTCCTAATTGGCAACATGTTATTGTCGATGGCGGATCTAAAGATAATACGGTTGAGATTATCAAAGAGTATGAACCAAGGTATCAAGGACGGTTGAAGTGGATTAGCGAGCGCGATAAAGGACTTTACGATGCCATGAATAAAGGAATTGCCATGGCGGATGGAGATGTCATCGGAATTCTTAATTCCGATGATTTTTATTCTTCCAAGGATGTCCTAAGCCGCGTGGTAAGCGAACTATCTAATTATGATATTGATGCGGTATATGGAGATATTCATTTTGTTGATGATGATGACTTGAATACAAGCGTAAGATACTATTCATCAAAGTTCTTCAGACGTTGGATGATGAAAATGGGCTATCAACCAGCCCATCCTTCTTTCTACTGCAAGAAAAGCATTTATGATAAGTATGGCTACTTCGATATTGAATTCAAAGTAGCTGCTGATTTTGAAAACATGCTCCGCTTCATTTATATAAATAAAATAAAGACCAAGTATCTTAATTTTGATTTTGTGACGATGCGTACTGGTGGAGCCTCAACCAATGGCCTGCAAAGCCATCGCAGAATCATCTCTGATCACTACCACGCCTTCAAGAAACACGGTTTAGTCAGCGGATACATCCTCGACTTCGTACGCTACCCCTTCAAGCTCATAGAACTCGCCGCCTCCAAGCTCCTCCCTCAGAAGAATCCAGGAAGTGCCTATACCGAGTCTTAGTGGAACGGCTCTTGGACGCCCTCTTAAATCAGCATGAATTCGCTATAAAGCGTTCCCCGCCAATCAAAAAATATTCCTACTTTAACTAAATTGAAGAAGAACCAAAATAATCCAGTATTGAGATATCTCTTGAAGAATAGTCTCAGTGGGCTCATTGGGTAAGCGAAGCAATACCCCTCTGTGATAAAGCCCGATAAATTATGCAGTTAAGTAGCTCCGTGTGCCCTCTGTGTGCGCCTTATTTAGATGTATGCTGAATAGTTACTGGGATTCTCCAATACAGTTAATAATCTATAAATTTTAACTCAAGTTTTAATAAAATTTATGAGAAACTGCCCATAAGGCAGTTTCCCTTAACCCGTACGTCTTTTTTAAACGCTTACAGTCGAATTAACGTGGTGGCCATTTACCACAAAAATTTGCGTGGCTCAACAAAATATGCTATCTTTGCGTTTGAATTGAAAAGAAAAAGATATGCCAGAATATACATTAAGATTAGAATCCGAAAAAGACTACAAAATAATAAAGAAATTGTTGAAGGCATTTGAAGGTGCCTCCATAACTCCTATCAAGAAAAAAAAATCCAGCATCGAGATATCTCTTGAAGAAGCAAGGAAAGGGAAAACGGAAGGACCATTCACTACTATGGAAGATTTAATGGAAAATCTATTGCACTGATGTATAAGATTATCCTAACATCTCAATTCAAGAAAGCCTTCAAACGCTGTATAAAACGAAATCTCAATATAAAAGCGTTTGAAGAGATTGTAGCCATTTTGAAATCTACTGGAAGTGTACCAGCAAAAAACAAACCACATAAACTCTCATCCAAGTACAATTATGCATAGGAATGTCACATCGAGCCAGATTGGCTACTGATATGGGAGCAGCAAGATGATACTCTGACTCTTATTATGATTGACACTGGCACACACTACGACATTTTCGGATAAGCAATAATAAGCTATTAGTATCCATATGCGTAATGCATAACCATCTTAACATAAAAATCGTGGTTTTATGGCTATCCATGCTGTAGAACATATGATTTAT
>CAYSMP010000143.1:0-10869 GCA_964432215.1 uncultured Sangeribacter sp. | reverse complement strand
CCGAGACCCGGTCAAGGGTTAAGAGGGAGGGGTCAGCTGACATATTGAAAAGCGTATACTCGACGCTCTTTTCTTGACGTTCTGAAACCTGGAAAATTTCAATTGGAGTCAAGAATGAGACAACGGTAGACGCCTTGCGGATATGACCATATCCTGACCGCGGTGCGCGAGCATCGGGGCTAAGTGTATATCATATCTTCGCGTGAGGTCTCTGCGTTGTCCGTTCAACTCCAATGGGCAATTCCAGGGCCTCAGAACGTGGGACGGACATCGGATACGGCTCTCACGCTTTTTTTATATAATCATGCCAAAGAAGTGAGCCCACGGCTATTAAAACTTTCCAAGAACATTATTAGTATTTTCTGCCAGTTTCAAACAATTCGTAAATAAACAATCATAATTCAAACATACATGAAACAATTTCACTATCTTCATTCGTCGCGATGGGGTGTGGGCTTGCTATTATCCGGAATTTTGCTTGGCTGTTCCGATGAGATGCACCTTTTGACTTCCTCGGACGGCGGCGACGGATTGCGATTCGAACTTCAGGCTTCCATCGACCAGGTCAACGAAACCCGTGCCGACGAGAGCGGTTTTGCCAATGGGGATCGTTTTGGACTCTTCGTAGTAAATTATTCCGGAGGAGATCCGGGTACGCTTACATTGAGCGACAATCAAGTAAACAACGTAGCTATCACCTACAATGCCGACGCCAATTCATGGCAATCAGCTACCGACATTTATTGGAGCGATCCGATCACTCCGGCGGATGTCTACGGCTATTACCCCTTTTACAATGGCATGAGCGATGTAGATGCCTACAATTTTGAGGTAAAATCCGACCAGAGTATTGTCGGCACAGACGGAGAAATGGGTTCATACGAAGCCTCCGACCTGCTATGGGCAAAGACATCCAAAGCCACCCCCGGCAAGAAAGTGGAACTGACATTCAGTCATATCATGGCAGGAGTAAAAGTTGTGCTTCAGCAGGGGAGTGGATTCGAAGGAGACGCATGGACCAAACTTACCAAGACAGTCACTGTCGACAACACAGTCCGCACCTCGGAAGTAGATCTATCCAAAGGCATTGTGACACCAAGCGGCAACTTTGACCGCAACATCGTCATGAATCCTGAAGGTGACGCATGGCGAGCTGTAGTGGTTCCGCAGTCAGTGGCCGCAGGCAAGACCATCATCGGCATCACAATTGATGGCAAACCCTATGCATATAGCCGCACCGATGGCATGAAATACACTGCCGGTAAGCTTCATACCTTCACCATCAAGATCGATCGCAAAGCCGACAGTGGCGACTACACACTGACTCTCGTCAACGAAGACATCACCCCTTGGGAAGCCGACAAGTCCTCACATGATTTTGTGGAAAATGCTTATGTTACAGTATCCTGTCAGCAGGCTGGAAAATTGCGTGATGTACTTAATGAACAAAGAATAGATTTCAACACAATTCGCAATCTTAAAATCAACGGTAATATAAATACAGAGGACTTTAGATTAATGCGAGATGAACTCTTTTCGCTATCTGCTTTAAATCTTAAAAATGTAAAAATAGTTGCAGGAGAACTTTGGCTGAATGAAGATACATTTCCAGAAATAACAGAAGAGGAGGATGTGCTCCCCAATGAGGCATTCTTTGGAAAGTCTACTTTAAGACGAGTGATTCTTCCGGAGAATTTAAAAAAAATTGGTAGTTCGAGTTTTACCTACGCTTCTCTTAACTCTACGATAACAATTCCAGAAACTGTTACACATATTTGCAGTGGCGCATTTTCGATGGTTAATGAGGGTTCTACTATTGTTATGCCTCATCATCTTGAATATATTGGCACTGATGCCTTCTATGAATGTAAGTCAAGTATTGAGGTTATACTGACAAACTCAATCCGATATATCGGAAAAACTGCATTTTGGGGTGCATCCAATTCCTATGGAACTCTAATGATTCCTAATAACCTTGAGTTCTTGGGAGAAGGTGCTTTAACATTAGGTGATAGATTTGATGGGGAAATAGTTATCCCTCAAACTCTTACTGAAATTCCAGACTTTGCTTTCTTTGGAACAAACCTAAAGGGAGGAACTAAAGTGTCTTTTCATGACGGAATTACTAAAATTGGATCAAATGCATTTTCAGGTATTAATTTTGCTTCCGGATTTAAGTTGCCTTCACATTTAATTCAAATTGGAGAGGCTGCTTTTCAAGAATGTCATTTTTCAAATGATTTTGAGTTGCCAGCTTCAATCCAGGTTATTGGAGTCGGAGCATTCACTTATTCCAATTTTGGTGGTGATCTTATTATTCCTGATGGTGTTGAAATGCTTTCTCCAACCCCTTTAGGTGAGTGTCTTCTTAATAATGGTTCGTTTGGTAACACTATGATTGAGAACCTAATCATTGGTGACAATGTGGAAATGATTGGAGGACGCGCATTTTGGAATAATACATACTTAGCATCTGTGGAAATAGGAAAGAATGTGGATAGAATAGGAATGCAGGCGTTTGCGTATTGCCCTGGTCTTCAGAGGGTGGTTTCTCTGGCTAAAGAACCCCCCAAGCTGTATAATGAAGTATTTATAGGTTTTGATCCTCTTCATTGTCATCTGGAAGTGCCTGAAGAATCAATAGAAGCCTATAAGACAGCCGATGGTTGGAAAGATTTCAATTTCATATCGGCACATAGAGAACTATCGGTAGGAATAACTCAACAGTCATGCCTTAACAAGGGCATATCTCGTTCGGTAACTCTTTATTCAGAAGGTGCTTGGAAAGTGAAAGAGTGTCCTGAATGGATACGTGTGACCCCAGCATATGGAAGTACTAAAGAAGAAATTACCTTTGTAGTAGATCCTCTCGCGAAAGGAGGCGGAGATCGTTCTGGAAAAGTTATGTTTGAACTTATAGGAAAAGACTACACTACAGAATTTGAAGTATTGCAGTATGATTATGAACATAATGAAGATGAAGAGTTAATGCTGTCCACATCATCTACATCCGGACGACCCATAAATCTTTTCATTGTTGGAGACGGATTTGGAGCTGAAGAAATAGTAAATGGTAAATACCTTGAAATTGTTAACGATGTGATGGACCAGTTCTTTGATATAGAACCGTATAGAACATATAAGAAATATTTCAATGTTTCTACTTCCATAGCACTTTCTCCGGATAATAAGATTTCAACTTTAAGCCACAGTCGTGCTTCAAGACTGAATACAACGGGCACGGATCTTTCTGTTTCTGTTGTCAAGGATTATGTATGTAAAGTATCAAATACCATTGATAATGCTTCTTTAAAAGATGCCATGGTAATAGTGATTTCTAATATGGAGTCATTTTCAGGTAATTCATATCCTGATGAAGACGGTTGTGCGTTAGCTTGTGTATCTTTGTCGTCAGATGTCTTTCCATATGATCAGAGAGGCCTTGTGCAGCATTTTGCAGGAGGAAAGGCCTTTGCAGGGCTTGCAGTGGAATATGTCAATCATAATGAGCACATTAAAGGTTGTACATGTCCGTATTGTAACTCTTTGCCGGAATACTATGAAATGAAGGCAAAAGGAATGTTTGAGAATGTGTCTCTTTCAGGAAAGATGAATGATGTGCCATGGAGAGATTTTATATTCCATCCGAAATATAGCGACAGGGTGGATATGTGGGAAGGAGGATTCAACCATATGCTTGGAGTATGGCGTTCGGAGTCTCAAAGTGTAATGAGCACATACATTCCGTATTATAACACTATTTCTCGCTATGTAATATATAAGTCAATTATGAAGAGGGCAGCTCTCGTACCATCTTTTGAAGACTTCATAGCAAATGACATAATAGAAATTCAATAATCATGAAGAAAAAAAACAAACTGACGATATATACACTTCTTCCATTACTGATGGTTGGCTGTGCGGACCATGGTATTTCTTCTCAATCTGAAGATAACAGTAGCTATCCAGTGAAGTTGCGTGCAGAGATTGAGCAGATCAATGTCACACGAGCGAATGATACAGGATTTACACATGGCGATCGAATAGGTGTATATATGGTGGATTTCGAAGGAGGAGTACCTGGGACAATCGTTTCTACAGGTAATCATGCAGATAATATAATGTATGAATATAATGAGAATTCTTTAAGTTGGGAAGGTTCAAATTCCTTGTTTTTCAAAGATTCATCAACTGCAGCTGATTTTTATGGGTACTACCCCTACATATCCTCAATTGGAGACGTGGAATCGATTCCATTCTTAGTAGAGAGAAATCAATCCTCTTCTGCTTCTGCTGAAGCCCTTTCAGGATATGAAGCTTCAGATCTTTTATGGGCAAAAGAGGTTGGTGTCTCACCTTCATCTTCACTTATAAATTTGAGATTTAATCACATTCTTGCAGGAATAGAGGTTGTCTTACTTGAAGGAGAGGGATTTGAATCAGGAGAATGGAATGAATTGGATAAATCAGTTTTAATTGACGGCACGTCAAGAACCGGTAATTTTAATTTGAGTACAGGTACAGTTGATGTGACTGGAAAACATGACGGCTATGCAATAATATCAGATCCCAATGGAAATTCATTTAGGGCTGTGGTTATTCCTCAGAATGTTTCAGCAGGGATGAATCTTATGCACATAAATATAGGACCCATCTCCTATGGATTTACAAAAGAGGAGCAGATGAATTATCAGAAAGGCAAATTGCATAAATTTACTTTTGAGGTAACTAAGAAACAGACAACAGGGGAATATGAATTCTCGCTACTTAATGAGTCTGTGACTATGTGGGAAAGTGATTCGAAAAGTCATAATGGAGAAGGTAAGGCGTATGTATCAGTAGACATACACGAAGGTCAGTCGTTGGAGGAAGCTCTAGCGTACGCGAATGTAAGTGTATCTGATGTGGTAAATCTTAAGCTTACCGGTTTCCTTGCAGCAGACGACTTTATGTATATACGTGACAATATGAGGAAACTTCAGGCACTTAATCTAAAAGATGTGAGAATAGTGAGACGTGATTGGATATATGAAGAGAATGCAATTCCTGATATTGCGTTGACTAATCTATCGACTCTTAAGTACATAATATTTCCTGATAAGTTGGAGAAAATTGGTGAGTATGCTTTTGCTGGTACAATCTTGGAAGGATCTTTGAAAATACCGGAAGGTGTTAAGTATATTGGAAACAGTGCATTCTCAAATGTCGGAAGCGAAAATGGTGGATATAGTCCACTCCCTGGAGGTCAGATTCTTGCAAACAATAATCTGACAGGGACTCTTGAACTTCCTTCAACTCTTGAATATATTGGTTCGGATGCATTTCGGAGTTGTGATTTTACAGGAAATTTGATCCTACCTCACTCCTTACGCCATATAGGTAAGAATGCATTTTGTAACTGTCGTAACTTTAAGGGAGAAATACATTTCCCCGATAATTTGGTGGAAATTGAAGAGACGTCTGTATGGGATTTATCACAAGGAGAGGGGGCTTTCTATGGAATGTCAGGATTGGTTGGAAATCTTGAACTCCCAAAACGACTTAAGATAATAAATGGTTTCAGTGGTTTGGACGTATCCAACATTCTATTCCCAGAAGAACCTTTAGAAATAGGTACATACGCTTTTTTTAAAACTAATGTAAAAGGAAACATTGTCATACCGAATTCCGTAACCAATATCAAGGAGTATGCTTTTTACTCATGCTCAACTCCACATATATCTTTGCCAGAAAATCTTACAAGAATCAGTGATTCAAGTTTTGCGTATTGTAATAATCTCAGTGATACTATTCATATTCCGCAAAATGTGGAGGTTATTGATGGCAATGCATTCCGGGAATGTACAAAACTTCCGGCAATAACTCTTCCTGCGAAGTTAATACATATAGGGGCTGGGGCCTTTGAGAATTGTTTTTCTATGGAATACATTTTTTGTGCAGCAAAGGAACCTCCAACTGTTGATGAGTCGGCTTTTAATGGAATTGCAAAAGATAATTTTACCATTGAAGTTCCAGAAGAGAGTGTTGATGCATATCGTAATCATCCGATTTGGGGTGAATTTAAGCGTATTTCAGCATATCATAATTTTGTTGCTCGTCCTTCAAAATATAATGTTCTTAATCGTGGAGGTAAAAAGGAAATTGTACTTAATGCAAATACAGAATGGGAAATGACAGAGTGTCCAGCTTGGTGTCATATTGATAAAGTTTCCGGTAGTAAGAAGACAACAATTACTTTGACAGTGGATCAACTTTCTCATGGACAACCTTCCCGAAATGGGGTTATAACATTTCGATTGAAAAACTCGGAATCACACTTTACTCATATAAATGTAGGTCAATATGATTATGAATATGACGAAGATAGTTGTATAGACCTTCAGAAGGCTACTAAGGGCAAAGGAATTGATATTTTCCTTCTCGGAGATGGCTATGACGCTGCTGATATATCTTCAGGTCTTCTTATAAATGATATGAAGCAGACTATGGAATATTTCTTCGCTGTTGAGCCGTTTACGACTTATCGGGACTACTTCAATATAAAAGTTGGGGTTGCTCTTTCAGAGGATAGTGGATTTGAGGAACTTAATAGATGGAAGACTACAAAGTTCCATACAGTTGTACCAAAAAAATGTGGAGAGAATATTTCGGCAGACTGGAAGACTGCTTTGGATTATACAGCGGAAATATGTCCGTCGCTATTAAATCAACCAATTCCGAGAGTTGGAGTAATCTTACTTTCAAATTATGATGGGTACGGAGGTGTCACATACATCGGAGATTCATTTTGTTCTTTAGTAACCAAAAGCACAAGAATGTATCCATTTGATGCTAGAGGTCTGGTTCAACATGAAGCTTGTGGGCATGGTATAGGATGGCTTGCAGATGAATATATATACCATAATGATTTTATTCAAAGATGTGGGTGTTCGTGTTGCAAGCATGAGAGTGACCTTTTAAATCTTCAACAGAATGGTTTTGGCTTAAACGTATCCCTAAATGGAAAATATAATACAGTTGACTGGTCTCATTTGATCTCCCATCCTTCCTATGGAGATATTGTTGATGTTTATGAAGGTGGTTATTTCCATAGAAAAGGTGTTTTTCGTTCGGAATATAATTCTTGTATGAACAATAATGTTCCATATTTTTCAACGTGGAGTAGGCAGTTGATTGTTCAAAGAATTATGAAACTTGCAGGAGAGTCTTTTTCTCTTGAAAATTTCTATTTGAATGACAAACGAAACGTAGGTAAGGATTTTACTTCATCAACAAGAGGTATGTCTGACAGTGAACTTGTCGGACCAAGATCCAGTGCTCCTATATTTATCATGGATTATACATTAGGAAAAAAAGGAGGTGAACGATGAGTTATCGTGTTTGTAATAAGTATATAGCTTTGTCTTTATTCTGTCTGGCATCTGCGTCATGCACAGATCAAATGACTATAAATAAGTCTGATGGGATATTCTCAAAATTGACTCTTGAAGCATCTTACCCCTGCGTAACAAGAGTTTCTGATTCAGGGTTCGAAGACGGTGATGAAATGGGTGTCTATGTTTTGGACTATTTAGATGGAGTTTCGCAAAGCATTGGGGAGGATAATATTAATGCATCAAATGTGAAATTTAAGTTTCACGCAACTGACAATTCATGGATCGGTGAGAATGATATATATTGGAGGGACGCATTCACTCCAGCTGATATAGTTGCGTATTATCCCTCATCTAGAACAATTATAGAGCCTGAAGAATTTTTATTTTCAGTCGAAAAACATCAGGAAAACGTATCTTCTGATTCAGAAAAAGGCGGTTACGAAAAGTCTGATTTCCTTTGGGGCTGCACTTATAAGCAAATGCCTACTTCCCAAAAGGTACAACTGACTCTCAATCATTTGATGGCAGGAGTTATGATTACTCTTCAAGAAGGTTCAGGATTCTCTAAAGGAGAATGGGAATCACTTTCAAAACAAGTGTTACTTGCAAATGTAGCCCTTGATGGTGTAATTAATCTAGGAAACGGCTCAGTAAAAGCTGATGAGACTCAAACCTCTACTGAATCTATCGTACCAATGGAGGTAGATGGAATGTATAGAGCTGTTGTTTTCCCACAGACAAAAGAAGCTGGAAGTAAACTTCTGGCTATTACTGTTGGGAGCGATGGATATGAATTGGAAAAGAAGGAGTCTATCATATATGAATCTGGGAAATTACATACCTTTACCATTACTGTTGATAAAAAACAAGAGGGTGGTATAGAATGTAAAATAGTTGATGAAGGCATTATGCCTTGGATGGACGATGCTGAGTTCAGAGAAGGGATAATACGTAGTTATACGGTGGTGAATGTGCCGGAAAGGGGAACTCTTAAGGATGTCATTGTTAAAATGGGTTTAAGTCTAAGTGGAATAGTAAATCTAAAGATTATTGGCGAAATTAATGAAGAAGATTTCTATTTTATAAGGGACGAGCTCATCTCTTTAAAATCTTTGCACCTTAAAGATGTCACTGTATATGAGGGCGAACGTAAGGATGTAATTCCTCAGAATGCTATGTATGAGAAGTCAACTTTGAATAGGGTAATATTCCCAAAAGACCTTAAAATTATTGGCTCAAGTGCTTTTTTTAGATGTGGTCTAATGGGTGATCTGATAATCCCTGAGGGAGTGGTGAAAATTGGAGAGGGCGATAATGAGGAAAACTTTAATGTTGGAGACTATTCTAATAGTCTTTTCGGAGCTTTTGCTTATTGTCAGAATCTTTTGGGCAATCTTGAACTACCCTCGACCCTTCTTCACATTGAACCTGGAGCCTTTAATTTCGCAGAGTTTGAAGGTAACCTTATTCTTCCAGAATCATTGGAATACGTTGGGGCATACGCATTTAATAGGAATAATTTTACTGGTGAGTTAATTTTGCCAGCTTCTTTGAGATATATTGGTCCAGGAGCATTCTCTCATACAAAGTTTACTGGATCTCTAGAGATTCCGGATGGTATAAGCGTTGTAAATCAGTCAGCTTTTCAAGGAGCAAAATTTTCCGGATCCTTGTTGTTGCCTGAGAGTGTAAAGGAAATTCAGATTCGTGCATTCGATGACTGTGAATTTAGAGGTGAGCTTTTGCTTCCCTCTTCACTAACTACCTTAGGAGATTATGCATTCTGCAATACAAAGATCAGTTCTATAGTGTTCCCAGAGAATCTTACAAGTATCGGTAAAGGTTGCTTTATGAATTGCAGTCATTTGAACAGCAAGATTACGATACCATCCAAAGTAACGAGAATCAATGAATACTCCTTCTCGGGAATTCCAATGCTTTCGGATGTAGAGATGCACGAAAATGTGACATTCGTAGGAGGTGGTGCCTTTGCCGGAGACTATAACCTTTCAAAAATTACAGTCAAGAACCCAACACCTCCACTGATCAGTATAGTAAAAGAATGGGATTATGAAAGTGGTTTGATCGAAAAAGATCCGTTTTATGGTATCCCATTAGGAAATTTAACTCTTCAGGTTCCTGAAGATTCTCGTGAAGAATACGCAAGGGCTGAATTATGGAAAAATATTGGTAAGCTTACAGGTCCAACTGTTTTAGACTGTAAGCCGATAAGATTATGTGCACTTAATTCTTCTTTGCAAGAGTCTGTTATAGTCGATTGTGAGGGAGAGTGGGAAGTGTCTCATATACCAAGTTGGTGTAAGATTTCATCTTCTTCAGGGATTGGAAAGTCACAATTGACTGTTACTATATCTGAAATGGTAAAAGGCACAAATAATCGGGAAGACTATATTGAATTCAGAATGAAAGGAACTAATCATACTTCTCGGTGCAATATTAATCAGTATGACTATGAATATTACGCTGATGAATGTATTGTTCTTCAATCCGCCACTAAAGGGAAGGGAATTGATATCTTGTTTATAGGTGACGGATTCAATGCTGAGTCCATAGTCAGTGGGGATTATCTTAAAACTGTGAATGAACAAATGCAAGCGTTCTTCGATATAGAACCGTATTCAACTTATAGGGATAGATTTAATGTGTACGTATGTATTTCCCTGTCGCAGGAATCTGGTGTAAGTACCACTAATACTCGAGTAAACACAAAATTCAATACCAGGTATGATAACGGTACCGGTTGTTCAGTTAAAGGGCTTGCATGTAATAATCCAGAAGAAGTTTTTGACTATGCAGTTGCTCATAGTCCTCTTAATATTGAGAATATGAAGCAATCCCTTATTATCATGGCTTTGAATTCGGATCAATATGGTAGTGTTACGACATTGACAGAAAATGGATCTGCCATTGCAATTGTAGGAAAAAGTTCAGATCCTTATCCAATGGATTCTCGAGGAATTCTGCAACATGAAGCTTGTGGACATGCATTTGGAAAACTGGGTGAGGAGAGAATTCTTAAAAACCAATATGCCTCAGATGCAATTAAAACTGAGATCGAGCAAGGATATTGGAGAGGGTGGTATCAAAATATTTCTCTTACTGGAAAATTAAATGAAGTAAGTTGGTCCCAATTGATCTTTGATCCTCGCTATAGCGATAAGGTTGATGTATTTGAAGGTGGCTATGGTTTTACTCGCGGTGTCTACCGTGCCGAAATCAACTCCTGCATGAACTATGGCATTCCATATTTCAGTGCTCCTGCCCGTCTTGATATAATGCGCCGCATCCTCGAATACTCAGGTGAAGGCTTCACGATGGAGAAGTTCTATGCGACGGACTCAGACAAATGGGGCTCGACAGGAACCACCCGTGCCGCATTGCCCGACGCCTCCAATGCCTATGTTAATTCCGGAATGCATCATCCCGTAAGAATAGTCAAATCAAAAAAATACTAAATACCTATCTCTGCCTC
>CAYSMP010000142.1:0-10947 GCA_964432215.1 uncultured Sangeribacter sp. | reverse complement strand
GATATTTCAAAGTATAAATTAGATAAAGAATAAACACAACGATGAGACATAATAAGAAATTCAACCACCTGAGCCGTAAGAAAGGACATCGCGAAGCGCTGCTCTCTAATCTTGCCATCTCTCTCATCATGCATAAGAGAATCTTTACGACTCTGGCTAAGGCTAAAGCACTTCGTGTCTATGCCGAGCCCCTTATCACTCGCTCGAAGAAAGACGACATGAACAATCGTCGCCTCGTCTTCAGCTATCTTCAGAATAAGGAGGCAATCAAGGAACTTTTCGGCGTGGTTGCTGAAAAGGTAGCTGATCGTCCCGGTGGCTACACCCGTATCCTCAAGACTGGTCACCGTCTCGGCGACAACGCTGAAATGGCTATGATCGAGCTTGTAGACTTCAACGAGAACATGCTTTCAGATAAGGCTCCCAAGGCTAAGACCCGTCGTAGCCGTCGTGGAGGCAAGAAGGCTGAAGCAGCTCCTGCTGAAGCTCCCGCAGTTGAAGCTTCTACTGAAGAAGCTCCTGCCGCTGAGTAATATTAAATGCATCATAATGGCGAAAGCCATAAGATACATATTTCCACCCCACATAGGAGCTACCGAAAGATGCTCCTATGTGGGTTGCTCTTTATAATACTTATCCTTTCTCTTTTATATCATACGTAACAAAGTGTATTTTTGGATTAACATATCACTATTAATTGTCTACTTTGTTGTAGTCATCTCATGCGTCGTCGTTGTAGTCTCGGAAAATAAAAATCCGATCCGGGCTATATCTTGGACGCTTGCTCTTCTGTTCCTTCCTGTGATAGGAGTTGTCTTCTATCTATTTTTTGGGCGTAGCCTTAAAGGTAAGGCTATGGTCAGTCGTAAAGTGCGTCGTAAACTACTTGAGCGCTCACGTCCTCGACAGACATCCTTTGAGCATTCACGCTTGTGTCCTGATCAAATTAGAATGATAAAGCTTGCTCATAATTTATGTCATGCGCATCTTGACCGAAATAATAGTGTTGAGATATTTACCGATGGTCGTTCAAAATTTGAACGCTTAAAGGAAGATATTAGAAACGCGAAAGAATTTGTATTCATACAGTATTATATTTACAGCGACGATCACCTTGGCAATGAGATAACCGATTTGCTTGCCGAAAAGGTTGCACAGGGAGTGCGCGTGAAGGTCTTGTATGATCACGTTGGTTCCTTTTCTACCCGTAATAAATTTTTCGCGCGCATGCGTAGGCTGGGCATTGACTCCCATCCTTTCTTTAGGGTTACTTTCCGTAAACTTGCAAATAGAATCAACTGGCGCAACCACCGTAAACTTGTCATAATAGACGGACGCATCGGCTACATAGGGGGAATGAATATAGCTGACCGTTATGTTGAGATATCCCCCGAAGGTCGTATATGGCGCGATACCCATCTCCGTGTGGAAGGTCCAGTAATAGAATCGATGATGTATAGCTTCGCTGTAGACTGGAATTTCCTCAGGCCTGATGCTGAGGTGCAGCCATTGACTATAATGAAATACGACGAGCCGGGAGATGTAGATATGCAGTTGGTGACTTCCGGACCTGTAGACAAATGGAGCAATCTCGTGCTATGTTTTCAGCAGGCAATAGCATCCGCACGTAAACGAATATATATCCAGACACCGTACTTTCTTCCTACTGATGCACTCTTAAAAGCTCTCCAAGGAGCCTCCCTCTCCGGAGTCGATGTAAGGATTATGATTCCTGAGCAGACTGATTCTACTTTGCTTGGCTATGGGAGCCGTTCTTATATAGATGATTGCCTTAAGGCTGGAGTGAGGGTCTATCTGTATACACCCGGAATGTTGCATGCGAAAACAATGATAATTGACGATGACTTCGTCACAACCGGTTCTGTCAACTTTGATTTCCGTAGTTTTGAAAATAACTTTGAAGCAAACCTTCTGATATATTCAGAATCAGTCAATCGTAAAATGCGTGATATTTTCTTCGACGATCTTTCGGCCTGCAGAAAACTTACGCTTTCCCGCTGGCGCTCCCGTCCCAAATCATCACGAATCATTGAATCCCTTGTAAGACTATTTGCTCCTATCTTATAAGTAGCTCGCAAAGATTAATGATATGATAAATGCGAGATTAGCCGCAGTTATCATTTCAAGACCCCTACAGTTGCTTGGTTAATTTGTGACCTTTAATTTTTGTGAGCTACGTAATATTCTAATTTATTATAAAATAGGCCCCCGAGAATCGCACTCGGAGGCCTTTTCTGTATATCGATCGGTCTGTCAACCGACCTTTGAAGGTGGTGATTATTCCATTACCTTTTCAACCTTGGTCTTGCCATTGCTGTAGGTAGTCACTTTCACAAGGGCTGCCGGTTCGTTGCTCGGACGAACTTCGATACCCTGCATATTGAAGTATTTTACAGTTACTTCAGTACCGCTGACAGCAGCATCAACGCCGGAAGTAGAACCTGCGATAACGAGCTCTCCAAGACCACCCATTTCGTTGACAGCACGTACACCGTAGTTTTCAGCTGCTACAGAAGGAACGTAGGTAGGTTCGGTAGTGAAGCCGAGGAGTTCACCGTCGGCATAGACAGCCCAACAGAGTGCATATTTGCTGTCATCCCAGTTTAGAGTTCCCTCGTTGAGAGTGAGGGCTGAAGCTGATGGAGCTTGTTCGCAATCCATTGCCGGATCCCAATCGTCGTCGCCGCCCATTACGGTAGCATAGTCGTGAGCATCAGCCTCTTCCTTAGTAAGGATAGGATTGTTCGGATGGTTGCCTGAGCCAAATGTCTTCTTACGCTCTGAGAGGTCGATTACAGTTCCGGAAGCAGTCATTGAATTATACTCAGCGAAACGTGCCGGGTGTCCGTCAGAACCCATGTCATTCCAGCCGATAGCAGAAGGCTTCACTGTCATCTTGGTGTCGATATAGAGTGCAATAGGAGTTCCTTCACCCCATGGGCGACCGAGTGTGTAGTTTCCGTCGATAGTAGCGTTTTCGCCGGTGATCTCACAATCCTTGAAAATATAACCATACTGCTTGGGTACTGAGGGCACTGCCAAATAGCCACCACTTGCACACATCTGCAGATTTACACCATTATAGAATGCATCGCCCTTGCCGCAGAGGAAGTCAGTGCGACCGCGAAGCACACCACCTTCGAAGTAGTAGCGGGCGTTCTGGTTGTTGCTGGTATATGTGTCCTGATATCCCCAGAGGCAAGCATCCTTCATGATAGTCTTGTCTCCCTTATCCTGGAGCACGATATTGCGTCCGCGGTTATCCCCGATACCATGCTTGAGGGTTATATTCTGGAAGTAAGTTCCGCTTACTCCTGGTTGGATCTGGAGAAGGTCAGCGTTGCCTATGCCTTCCATCGGGTGGGAACCGATACCATCCATATCAGGCACCTCGTTGATGATCACTGTGCCTTCCATGCTTTCACCTATGATAGAAGTATTGGAAGTAGTCAAGCGGAGTGTAACGTCGGGGAATGTGCCGCCGTTCACGTTCACTGTAGTGTTCTGGTCCATAGGAATCATATATTCGCCATTGCGGACGAAGATACGGAATCTCTTAGTCTGATCTTCGCGTTTGTTGGCAGCCTCAATGGCAGCACGGAAGTCGCCGTCATCAGGAACAATGAAATCTGGAGTAGCCTTTGCTACTTCCGGACGGTTTCTTGTCGTAAAGGCAATCTTCACCGGAGTGTCAAGATAGTTGTCAGTAAGGTCTGCTATGCTGTTGGCAGGTAGAGTGAACTCGTAGTCAGTGTTGAATGCAAGGTTCTTGTAGACGAAGATTACGCTCTTGCCATTGGCTTCGCCGGAGAGGGTCTTATCGCCAAGTGTAGCAGTAGCGCTTTCAGCAATCTTCACCTTCTCGTCGAAGTTCAGCACGATCTTACCGTTGATTGAAGCAGATGTAGCTCCGGCAGCAGGTACTGTAGCCATAAGCACGGGTGCTTTGCCATCATTGACGAGTTCCATCTCGCCATAGACAAATGAAGCACCAAGGCAGATACCGTCGTTATCGCTTGTAGTTCCGCTTACTTCGGAAGTCTTATCGGATATCCAGCGGAGGTATAGTTCAGCTTGGTTGTTGGCTGCTTCAGGAAGAGAGAACTCTGCATCTGCCCAGTTCTTGGCACCTTCGAGTGTGATAGTGCCTACTGTCTGCCAGTTTTCGCCGTCGAGAGAATATTCCACATTTTGCTTGGTGTAAGCGTTGTAGTTGAATACCATCGCTGTCACCACCTTGATATTTTTGAATGCAGAAGCGTTGATCTTCGTTTGCCAGTAATAGTTGCCAAGGCCGGTAGTGCGCCAGTTGACGGCACCAGGACGTCCCTCGTAGCCTCCGGCTCCGAGTTGGCTCTTGTCGAGCCATGCAGATGTCTCTCCGTCAGCAGTGCGGAGGTTGAGGGTGGCTGCATCGTTCTCTTCGAAAGCGAAGTCAGCGGGGCGCCCGTTGGAACCGGCACGGTAGAAGTCCCAGCCTACGATGAAGTCGAGTGCTGAATACTCTGCTGTAAGTTCCTTATCTCCATCCATCGTCACTATGATTTCAGATGAAGTCTGGCCATCGCTCCAGTTGGTGAATGTAAGCACAGGATTAGAGGATGCTTTAAGCGTCACCACTGTTCCCTCCTCATACATGTTCTTGCCGTCGATCACTGTAGGAGCTGGATTGTAGCTTACCATATAGTCGTTGGCACCTGAAGTCACTGTTGTAGCGAGAGAGTAGGTGTTGACGGCCTTGAAGTTGGCAGTAAGAGCCTCTTCTTTATTGATGGTATATTTAAATTCAGGAGTTTCAGAGAGCACTTTGCCGTCGGCATCGGTCCAGTTGACGAAGTCATAGCCAAACTTCTCAGTGGCTACGAGAGTCACCTCAGTACCTTGGTCGTATGCGTCAGCGAGCGGACGGATAGCCACTGAACCGGCTTCTTCCGGATTGGCTGCGATAGTAACAGGGCACTTAGCTACTGCCTCAGCCTTGCCATCGATATAGCCTTCAATCTTGACCTGGCTGAAACCACCTTGCTTTGAATTGTTGGTTCCGACGGTCATCTCAAGTGTAAACCCTTCGGTAGTGGCGAGTTCAAGCTGCTGCTCTTGAGTGAGTGTAATTGTAAAATTCTGTGCATAGTCATCCTCGCTGCCATATTTGTCATCTGCCTGCTCGCGGTTGTTGCGTGCAGAAGTATATGTACCGAGCACTACTTGCTTTCCTTCTGCTGTCTTTGCAGTGACCACTACATTATGTGGAGCTGCATCAGTGCCGAACTTGGCAATATAAGCCGAAATCTTTGCGGGAGTGAAAGTAAGTCCTTTTGAAGGCTTGAGAGTCCACTTCACTGCATCATTTGCATCTACAGCGGGCTGGAGTTTTATAAACTGATAGTCGCACCAGTTGACACCGCTTGTGCCGACTGCGGAAACTCCGTTAAGATCAAGTGATGCAACGGAGAATGCACCTTCCGGACTTAGTACGCTTGGAATCTCGAAGTCTTCCATGGAGTCCATACCCCAGAATGCTTCAGTAGGTTCGTTATTGAAGGTCGCGCCAGTGAATACTTCACCGTTGAATATGCCTTCGATCTCAACCTGGCTGAAACCACCCTGCTTGCTGCTGTTGGTTCCGATGGTCATCTCGAGAGTGAAACCCTCTGCCGTAGCGAGTTCTGCTTGCTGGTCAGGGGTAAGCTCAATCGTGAAATTCTGTGCGTAGTCTTCCTCGCTGCCGTATTTGTCATCTGCCTGCTCGCGGTTATTGCGGGCTGAAGTGTAAGTACCGAGCACGAGGCTCTTGCCTTCGGTTGTCTTACCGGTGACGATTACGTTGTGAGGAGCTGCATCCGTACCGAACTTCGCTATATACGCAGAAATCTTGGTCGGAGTGAATGTAAGGCCTTTGGTTGGCTTCAGGTACCAGGTTACGGCATCGCTTTCGCCGTTGGCGGGCTGGAGTTTGATAAACTGGTGGTCACACCAGTTTACGCCGCTGGTGCCCACTGCATTGGCACCGTTGAGATCACAAGAGGCTATAGAGAAAGCCCCTTCAGGAGAAAGCACGCTCGGCAATTCGTAATCGTCCATGGAGTCCATACCCCAGAACGCCTTTGCCGGCTCATTGCTGTAGGTCTGCGCCTTCATTGTTAAGCCGCAAACCAGGGCAATGATCGCTATGACTGCGATTATTGCCTTTGGAATGAATCGTTTTTCCATTGATAGGTTATTATTAGGTTGATTAAAAAACAGTCAGGTTAGCCCAAAAGATTGATTTTACAAAATTATAAAAAAATCTACGAAAAAGCCATTATTCCAATATGTTCTTTAGCATGTCGAGATATTTTCTCAGATAAGGAAGTGGTTTAAACACTTTATTTTCGATTTAAAACCAATTCTCACTTCTAAATTCTAAATTATTTCACTAATTTTGCATCATGATTTCACCCATTCAGGCCCTACAGGAGCAGCTACGGCTACTCCGGATTGAATATGAGGAGGAGAAGCGTGCCTTCTCCGAGCTAACTGCGCGCATCGGCTTCTCCCGCCTTGCCGAGCGCGGCAACGCATGGCTGAATATTGCCGTAAGCCGTGTTTTCTACAATTCTCTCAATCAGCGCGTCCTCGAGCTTACGCGCCCTGAATCGGAGTCTGAAGATTCCGATCATAATTTTGAATACGGTCGTCCGGTAGCATTCTTTACTCTTCCGGAAAGAGAAGGGGATAAACCGACTTTTCCTTTCACAGGCATTGTCAGCTATGTCGATGGTGACCGTATGGTCATAGCCATCCCTGAAAATGCCGATATCAGTCGTCTTTCTGCATCTTCCGTCGCTGGAGTAATGTTATCATTCGATGAGACATCTTATCGCACAATGTTTGATGCTCTCGATCGCACAATTAAGGCTAAAGGGCGCCTCGCTGAACTCCGTGACCTTATCTACTCCCATCGTCCGGTTGGGCAGCTAACCTTCGCTCCTCTCGGTTTCCCATATCTGAACCCGACACAACAACAGGCGGTCAACAAGGTGCTATGTGCCAAAGATGTCGCAGTCGTACATGGGCCTCCGGGCACCGGCAAGACCACCACTCTTGTCGAGGCGATCGCCGAAACGCTACGTCGAGAGCCTCAGGTCCTTGTATGTGCCCAAAGCAATATGGCGGTCGATTGGATATGCGAGCGACTCGTTGACAGGGGAGTGCATGTGCTCCGGCTTGGTAATCCCTCACGCGTAAACGATAAGATGCTTTCATTTACGTATGAGCGCCGATTCGAGTCTCATCCTGATTATCCCGATCTCTGGAGTATCCGCAAGGCAATCCGCGAGTTGCGTTCTGCCAAGCGTCGTGGTGCCGATCAGTGGCATCAGAAGATGGATCGCCTGCGCAGCCGTGCCACTGAACTTGAGATACGGATCAACCAAGACCTTTTCAATTCAGCCCATGTCATAGCATCCACTCTTGTAGGCAGCGCATCGCGTCTGCTCGATGGCATGCGTTTTTCCACCCTCTTTATCGACGAAGCCGCTCAGGCGCTTGAGGCTGCCAGCTGGATACCTATGAGGCGTGTCGGTAGGGTAGTGCTTGCCGGCGACCACTGCCAGCTACCCCCGACTGTCAAGTCGTTTGAGGCTATGAAGGCAGGACTCGGCAAATCGCTTATGGAGCGTATAGTCGACAACCATCCCGAGTCAGTAACCCTATTGACTATGCAGTATCGCATGAATCACGAGATAATGCGTTTTTCCAACGAATGGTTCTATGGTGGTGCCATGATTGCTGCTCCCGAAGTGCGCCATCGTGGCATCCTTGACCTTGACACTCCCATTGAATGGATCGACACCGCTGATGCCGGGCTCGCAGTAAATGAAGACGCGGACCCGGAAGAAGCCGGATCCGCGTTTCGAGAAAGCCTTGCGGGTGAAAGTCATGGACGCATCAATCGCGACGAGGCAGAGTTCTCAGTGCTCACACTCCGCAATTATATTGAAAAGATAGGGAAGCAGCGCTTTCTTGATGAGCGTATCGATGTAGGTCTAATCTCACCCTATCGGGCACAGGTACATTATCTGCGTGGCCTGATCAAGCGCACCCCTTTCTTCAAACCTTTCCGCCATTTGATTTCCGTCAATACAGTCGATGGCTTTCAAGGTCAGGAGCGGGATGTCATCGTCATCTCTCTTGTGCGCAGCAATGATGACGGCAACATTGGTTTTCTGCGAGATTTGCGCCGAATGAATGTGGCCATGACGAGAGCCCGCATGAAGCTCATCATCATTGGCTCCGTCGCCACTCTTACCCGCCATCCTTTCTATCTTAAGTTGTTTAAGAGTTTAAAAGTTTAAGGGGGATTGCGTGTTAGAGGAAGTCTACTCCGTCGGCCGGATTACAGAAGAAAATTTCGAAGGTGTCCTTGTATTGTGGATATTTCTCCAGATATTTTTTAGTGACCTCTCTCCGTATCTGTTCCTCCTTCTCCGGATCTACTAAAGCGATGCATGCTCCCTTGAAGCCTGCGCCGGAGAAGCGTCCGCCATAGATTCCGTCTGTCTCTCGCATTATCTTGTAGATCTCAATCAGTTCTGGCGAGCCGCATTCATAATTGTTCATCGACGACTCGCAGCTTTCGAATACCAGTTTGCCGAACGCCTCTATGTCGCCAGCCTCCCATGCCTTGACGCCTTCTGTCACTCGGTCGCATTCTGTATAGAAGTGGCGTGCTCGGCGTGCAAATCGCTCCGGCATACGGTCGGCATATTTTTCGAAGACTGCTTCCTCCACATCGCGTAGACGAGTATCCTCAAACTCATGGAGTTTCTCGTTTTCATAAGCCTGCATTATCCATGCGGCAGTCTTGCATTCCGCCACTCGTAGGTTGTAGTCAGTGCCTGTCAGTTTGCGGGTCACTCCGGAGAAGAAGATGCCGAGCTTGAATGGAAGTGGTTTGGGATTCTCGCCGCCGAAAGGTATCAGGCGGTGGTTGCCGGTGCGCGTGTCAAGGTAAAGCAGCTTGTCAGACTCGCAGAGCACAACGCATGCCTGGTCAAGAATGCCGTTGTTGAGTCCGACATATTGTCTTTCGGCTACTGAGGCGTAGTGGATTATTTGCTTACGGTCAAGTCCGAGATGGTTTACTTTGTCGAGAGCCATCACAAAACCGCAGAGCAGAGCCGCTGAAGAAGACAGTCCTCCGATAGGCATTGAGCCCTTTACGATTCCTCTGATACCCTTTTCCAATCGGAAATCCTGTTGGAGAGCCCAGACGGCTCCGCGGAGGTAGTCTCCCCAGTTGCCTTGTCGCTCATCGACGGGTCGTTGCACATTGAAAGTCATTAGACCTTCGAATGATAGTGAGGCCATCTCCACCTTCCCGGAGTCTGTGGCAGAGAACAGAAACTCGATTCCTGAATCGAAAGCGAATCCGGATACAAGTCCGTGCTGATGGTCAACGTGTGCCCCGAGTGGGCAAATACGGTAAGGTGAGAAGAGCTGATAGAGCGCATCCCCCTTGCCGAAGAAAGTTCGGTAAGCAGTATGTAGTGAAGTCATTGTGTTAGTTGTGAGGTTGATGTGTTGTGAAGTTGTGGGGTTGTTAGGTTGTGAAGCGTTCCTGCGCTTCGTGGTAGGAATCCATCGATCCTATATCGAAGCGCGTTCCCGGCATTGGCCACGCATGCAGTGTGGTGACGTCAGCAAGATAATGTGCAAGATTGCCAGGTGCGTCAAATCCACAGCCATGTTCCATACAATTCCGAATCAACGGCAGGTCCTTTCGTGAATAGATATAGAAGGGAGGCACTGCCCAATTTGAAACAGGTTTTTCAGGTTTCTCCTGCATCTCCATCACTTTCATGTCCCCGTCGACAGCAATGACGCCGGTACGCTGCAGCTTGCGCAGCTCCGGTTCGTGGTGGCACATGATTACCGACGAATCTTTTTCTTTGAAATAGTCAACGAATCCCTTCATGGAGAAATCCAGAATGTTATCGGCAGCGAGCACCATTATATCATCATCGATTGCTCGCTGTTCGAGCGCGAGTAGAAGGTCGCGTACGGCTCCAAGACGGTTGTCATTGTCCGTCGTGCCGTCATCGATTATTGTTATTGGCTTTGAATAGCTGGAGTTTGCTTTCCACTCATCGAAGATGTGGGCAAACCTGTGGTTAGTCACAATGATATGTTCCTCGATTTCCGGGATGGAGTCAAGATCCTTCATCATCCGGTCGAGAATCGTAGAGTCGCCTATTTTCAGCAGCGGCTTTGGGAAATTCTCAGTAAGCGGGTATAGCCGAGTAGCGTAGCCCGCGGCAATAATAATATTTTTCATCAATATTCCACATATTTTCCGCAAAAATAAGGAAAAATACCCTAACTGCCAAATATTTCAGCATGTTTTTGGTATCTGTTGGCCTACTTGACGCATCGCCAGACCTTATTGTCACGCGAAGTGCAGGGATCGGGAATGCTGAGGGGATAGTCGGTTAAGAGCAAGTAAAGTCGCAAAGATTGTTATGTAAATAGAAATCGCCGCCCAAACGGACGGCGATGCCTATATATTCGATGCGTCTTAGCTATATTAGCTATTTCCGACGGAAAAGGCGCGCGAAGGTGCGCGCGGCCTCCTTCGGGTGCAACTTGCTGAAACGTTTCTTCTCTATTATCGACTTGTCGTAGTAGACGTGGTCGCCGTCCTTGTCGCGGAAGCCACGGTCGTCCTCGTAGGCGGTCCCGTCCTTGAGCGAAACCGCCAGCGCGATGGCCAGCACCACGGCCAGCATCACAAGTATTATTATCAGTGTTATCATTGTCTTAAGATTGCGGCTGCGCCGCGGTGGAGTTGTGGAGTTGTGTGGTTGTGTGGTTGAGGGTTGTGGAGTTTTCCTCACAACCTTCCCCTGCGGAAGCAGGGTCATCCTTGTCAAGGACCTGGTACTT
>CAYSMP010000141.1:0-10968 GCA_964432215.1 uncultured Sangeribacter sp. | reverse complement strand
AAGCTGGTATTGACACAATACGTAAGGCTCACTCAATTCTCCCGTTGACAGCCGTGCAAAGTGAATATTCAATGTTCTGGCGTAATCCTGAAGAAACACTCCTCCCTGTGCTTGAAGAGCTGGGAATTGGTCTTGTGCCGTTCAGTCCTCTGGGTAAAGGTTTCCTTACAGGTGGTATTACTAAAGACACCAAATTCAGCAAACATGATTTCCGTTCTTCTGTCCCTCGTTTTGAGAAAGAGAACATTGAGGCAAACATGAAGCTTGTGGAGTTCGTAAAGCAGATTGCCGATGAAAAGAATATTACACCTGCTCAGGTCGCTATTTCATGGCTTCTTTATCAGCGTCCATGGATTGTCCCAATTCCCGGCAGCCGCAGCCTGAAACATCTGGAGGATAATATCGCCGCAGCCAATGTGGAATACACTCCGGCAGAAATGGAGCGCATCAATTCGGTCCTAAACAGCATACAAATACAAGGGGAGCGATACAGCGCCAATAACCAGTCGTACATAGGTAAGTGACATACTCATAGTAGTTTTCAGGTTTACGGTCAGAATACGAAATGATATCGTATTTTGACCGTAATGTTGATTATTGTCAACATACGCATATAAGTAAATCGCCAAATATTTAACCAAAGTTATAGTTTTTGATGACTACATACTTGATTATGAAACATATCTTATTTTTTAATTCCATTCTTATCCTTCCTTACAACTTGTGGAAATTAGAATATTATAGAAACAAAGGACGAACAAATGAATATGTATGTGTCGGTAGCAATGACGGCATCGCTTCTTGGCGAACAATGCAAAATCGTTTGAAACGACTTTCAGAATTAGTCATTCCTACCGAATTTCATTTATATGACGGCTTAGGACACGGCTTTGGAATTGGCAACGGAAGAGTAGCCGAAGGATGAGTAAAAGATGCTATAAACTTTTGGAAGAAGAACATGAAATAGGAAAGTAATCGGATATAAATAATTGTTAAACATATAAATATAATAAAATTAACGTATCAATATTTCAATTTTTTTCCTTTACTCTTGCGGGAATTGTAAAAAATTATTAATTTTGTATCCCGTTATGAAGAAAGGATTCGACAACGACAAGTATCTTAAGATTCAATCCGAGAATATTCAGGAGAGAATCGCTCATTTCGGTAATAAGCTCTACCTTGAGCTCGGTGGTAAACTCTTTGACGACTATCACGCAAGTCACGTGCTTCCCGGTTTCCAACCCGACAGCAAGCTGCGGATGTTTCAGAAACTGAAAGACCAGGCTGAAATCGTGATTGTCATCAGCGCCCTTGACATCGAGCGCAACAAGATGCGCGGCGACCTTGGAATCACATATGATATGGACGTAATACGTCTGCGCAAGGAATTCCAGAACCTCGGTTTCTATGTTGGCTCCGTATGCGTCACTCACTACAATGGTCAGATAAGTGCCGACAAATTCCGTTCGAAATTGGAGCGAATGGGCATCACAGTCTATTATCACTATATGATAGACGGGTATCCCACCAATGTTGATCTCATTGCTTCCGACGAAGGTTTCGGCCATAATGACTATATCAAGACTTCTCGCCCTCTTGTAATAGTCACAGCACCAGGTCCCGGTAGCGGCAAGATGGCCGTATGTCTCAGCCAACTATACAATGAAAATAAGCATGGCGTTACCGCGGGATACGCCAAATTCGAGACTTTCCCTGTCTGGAACCTTCCACTGAAGCATCCCGTCAATATTGCTTATGAGGCTGCGACTGCAGATCTCAACGATGTCAATATGATCGATCCGTTCCATCTGGAGGCATATGGGAAGACTGCTATCAACTATAACCGTGATATCGAAATATTCCCTGTCCTCAATACCCTCTTCGAAGGTATTTACGGAAACAATCCGTATAAATCCCCGACGGACATGGGGGTAAATATGGTAGGATTTTGCATCAGCGACGATGCTGTCTGCTGTCGAGCCTCGAACAATGAAATAATCCGACGCTATTTCACAGCGCTTAACAATTTGGCTAAAGGTGATGACAATGCTTCCGAGGTGGATAAAATTGCACTCCTTCTAAAGCAGGCCAAGATAGATGCTTCTTATCGCCCCTGTATTGGGGCAGCCCGCGAAAGATCTGAGAAAAGTGGCCTTCCATGCAGCGCCATAACATTGGCTGACGGCACTATAATCACTGCTGAGCAAAGTGAATTGCTTGGCCCGAGTTCTGCTCTTATCTTGAATGTAGTGAAGCATCTCGCCGGAATTGACCATGACCTAAAACTGATCCCGCAGGAGATGATAGAGCCGATACAGCATACCAAAACCACATATTTGAAAGGACATAACCCACGTCTTCATAGCGATGAGGTATTGGTAGCTCTCTCAGTTCTCAGTACTCATGATGAAAATTGCAGAAAAGCTCTTGAAACCCTTCCTGAACTTGACGGGTGTCAAGCTCATTCTACTGTGATGCTTGGAGAAGTTGACCACAAGATTTTCAAGAAACTCGGTATCAGTCTGACGTGCGATCCTGCAAAGAAAAACTGATGGCCATGAACAGAATAGATTTTGTAAGGCTTCGCAAAAGAGCCGGTATGAGTCAGCGGGAACTTGCTGATATTCTTCAGGTGCGTCCCAGTTTTCTTTCAGCAATCGAAAACGGCAAAAGCCGTATGCCTGATGAAAAATTGGATAAAATAAAGGAGATATTCGAGCTTGACAGTCTGGATGATTATATGGTAGAGGATCATGTTGATTCAGTGGTTCCTCCACATACTCATGCAATGGATCAGAATGATACTCTTGCTCAGCTTCTGAATCATTTTCATGATTTGGCACATCAGCGAGAAAGGGGGCATATTTCTCAGGACCCTGATACTCTCGCCAGAATCGAATTCCTGTCAAAACGCAATGACAGGCTTTCTGAAAGAATAGACGATCTTCGGGATGAAGTCGATACGCTTCGTCAGGAAAATCTTAGACTAAAAGAACTTCTTCTCAAAAACAGTATTCAATACTGATACTTCACAAATAATCTTACGGATTTACTCTGACTTGGTAGGGACGCACGGCTCGTGCGTCCTCTATCTTATGTCCATTTTTGAAGATGATTATTGATTCCTTACAGCAACAATATATTCGTCAGAGCTTTCTGCTATGACCTGAGTGTGAAACCCCCATCTTTTGATCATTTCTGCCAACACATGAGCTGGAGGAAGATGATCATGTTCTGCTTTTCTTTCATGATGAATATTGTTGATGAACTTTTCATCTGAAGGAAATGCGATCACTATTACTCCACCAGGTTTCATATTCATTTTAAATAGCCATTCTATTGTGTCGGCAGGGGAGTGTAGGTGAGGATAAACTGAGTATAGCATAGCTACATCGTAAAGTCCCGGGAGCTGTTCCTCCTCAAAATCAAGTTTCAAGAACTCTACGTTTAACAAATGTCCGAACTTCTTGCGAGCTATTGCAAGCATTCCATCTGATAGGTCTATGGCAGTCACATGCCCCGTTGGGCCGACAATCTCACTTAGATAAGGCACTAAAACCCCGGTACCGGTGCCAAGGTCCAGTACATTCATACCCTCAGAAATTGGAAGCTTACGAAGTATGTCTCTCACTCTTTCAGGAGTGGAGCGTATTTCATTTTCGTCCCAAGACGGGGCAAGTGCATCAAAAAAGTCTATTTCAGATTGATTCATCTTAGATTAAGTGATTATTTTGTGAATTATGGTGCAAAATTAACTAAAATTTGCTGAATAATCAAAAATTTTTATTAATTTTGCACCCAAAATAAAAATCTCACCATAATAACACATGATAATGAAGAGTGAAATACTGTCTTTTCTTCCTCTGGTAGTGACAGCCGGAGTGATGAATGCATCTGAAGTCAAGCGTGACACTGTCAGCTTACACGAAGTTGTAGTTACTGCTCCTTTGAAAACCGATGTAGATTTGATTCCGCTTAACGTAACCCAGGTAGATGCAGCTGAAATTGAGAAATCCGGGGAGAGTTCTCTGCTTCCGATACTTGTCAACAAGGTTCCGGGTCTGTTTGTCACAGAGCGTGGTTTTGCTGGATACGGTGTTTCCGGGGGTAGTGCCGGTACTGTCAATATCCGTGGTGTCGGACAAGGCAATAAGGTCCTGTTTATGATAGATGGTCAGCCGCAGTGGGCTGGCGTATTCGGTCATAGCCTTGCCGATACATACGTAGCTAATGGCGTGGAGAAAGTTGAAGTAGTCAAAGGTCCGTCTTCTCTTCTATATGGTTCAAATGCAATGGGAGGATCAATCAATATTGTCACCCAAACCCAAAAGAAAGATGGTCTTACAGGACGGGCTCGGGCCATGTTTGGATCATATAGTACTCAAAAATTTGCACTATCTTCAGGCTACAAGAAAGACAAGTTTTCTGCAACTCTTTCAGGTCAGCTTGACAGAAGCAATGGCAACCGGGCAGGAAGTGCTTTCTGGCTTGCCAATGAATTTGCTCAACTCAAATATGCAGCCTCTAATCATTGGAATGTAGCTGGAATGCTCGATATGACTCAAAGCCATGCCAATAATCCGGGTACTCTTCAGGATCCTTTGGAGAATATGTGGACAGATATTTTCAGGGGTACTGGAGGATTGTATATCAAAAATATATATGATAAGTATGATGGTGGTGTGCAAGGATATATAAATTGGGGACGTCATAACCTCGATGATGGCAATGTACCCGGAGCTACTCCGCGTGACTATCTTTTCCATTCTACAGACTATAATATGGGCATCACTGCATATGAATCATTCTATCTTTGGAACGCAAATGTCCTCTCTGCCGGAGTAGACTTTCAGCATTGGGGTGGACATATATGGAATACAAATAAGGAAGATGAATCAATCCGCACATCTGAAGCAACCCATAATGTAAATGAGATAGCCGGATATGTGATGATGCAGCAGGGATTCTTCAACGATATCCTGAATATCAATGGTGGAGTTCGTCTGCAACATGGTTCTACATACGGAAATGTTTGGGTGCCTCAGGCCGGTGTCATTGTGAAACCCGGTCGTGCTTCCCAGATTAAGGCATCATTCAGCAAGGGCTTCCGCTCACCGAATATCCGCGAACTTTATCTCTATCCGCCGGCAAATCCTGACCTTAAGCCGGAATACATGCTCAATTACGAGATCAGCTATCGTCAGCACTTTCTCGACTATAACCTTATGCTCGGGGCAGCTCTGTTTTACATTGATGGTAAGAACATGATTCAGACTGTACGCGTAGATGGTCGTCCGCGCAATGTCAACACTGGAAAGTTTAAAAACAAAGGTTTTGAGATAGAGGCTGCATATAACATTCTATCAAATCTCCAGGCAAGTGCTTCATGGTCTTATCTGCATACTGATTCGGAAAATCTTTATTCTCCTAAAAATAAGCTTTGTGCCGATCTGACATACTCGCCCGGCGACTTCAGTTTCACTCTTGAAGATCAGAGTATTTGGAGCATGAAAAATGGTAATCCTGATGGGTCAACAGAAAGCTATACACTTGTAAATTTCAGAGCTGCTTATACACTTGGCTCCCGCTCTGCAGTTCCGGTTACACTTTCAGTAAAAATTGATAATATAGCCAACAAGCATTATCAAATCATCTACGGATGTCCGATGCCGGGTACTACAATCATGGGAGGGGTAGAGTTTAAGTTCTGATTTGTGAAATGCATAATTCATAATTGATTGTCGGTGATATTCAATTGATAACTCATTATTAAACTAAATATGAAAGTTCGACTTTCATTGCTATATTTCCTTCAATTCGGGGTATGGGGATGCTATCTGACATGTTTTGGACAATTCCTTGGATCCGGAGGAATTGGCAGCAAGATTGCATGGTTCTATGCTGCCATTGGTCTTGTGTCGATCATTACCCCATCGCTCTTGGGACGCCTTGCCGATAGGACAGGGCGTCCTGAGAGACTTTTAGGCATATGCCATCTTGCAGCTTCTATTGTAATGTTTGCAATGTGGCGATATGGTATGACTCATTCGCACCTTGAATTTGGTACTTTCTATCCGTTATATCTTCTATTCCTTGCCTTATACATGCCGACGATGGCGCTTGCAAACACTGCAACGTTTGGATTGTTGACTCAAGGTGGCCATAATACTGTGACTTCATTTCCCACAATCCGCATATGGGGTACAGTTGGTTTTGTTGCGGCAATGTGGTTTGTCAATTGCGCATATTGGCATGATGGGGCATTAGGATTTTCATTCAGCGATGAAGGACAAACAGGGCATTTGCGATTTCAGTATAATGCTATGCAGCTAATGTGTAGCAGTATTATGGGATTAGTATGCTCTATCTATTCCTTTTCTTTACCGTCTTTAAAGCTTTCTAAAAGATCATTGGATGATTCTCCATCGGTCAAGCTTTCATTGCGTGAATCAATAAATATAATGTTTGGCAAACGGGAAATAGGCATATTTTTGATATTTGTAATATTATCAGGGGTGTGTCTTCAGATTTCCAATGGATTTGTCACTCCGTTTATAACTCATTTCACCGGAATAGCGGAATATGCAAATTCGTTTGCTTCCGGGAATGCCACGATGCTTTTCTCCCTGTCGCAGATTGTAGAAGCTGCCTGTATTTTACTTGTTGGCATTTCGCTTAAATGGAAAGGAATAAGGTTTGTTTACGCCATTGGCCTTCTTGCATGGGGATTGAGGTTTTTCATGCTGGGAGCGGGAAATCCCGGATCAGGATTATGGCTTTTGATAGGTTCGATGCTTGTGTATGGTGTGGCATTCAATTTCATTACTATAGCAGGACATCTGTATATTCAGCAAGTGGCGCCATCGAATATGAAGGGGTTTGCACAGGGGCTGATGATGTTTATGAGTAATGGCATTGGAGCTACTGTCGGTACTTTGGTAGCTGGCAGAATAGTAAATAGATGGTGTAGCTGGGAGATGGTGATGTTGCCTGGATCAAATGTGCCTGTGCGGTTGTTTATGGGTGAGTGGATTTATCCATGGATGATATTCGCAGCATATGCTTTTATTGTCATGATCATGTGGCTCCTCATCTTCCACAATAAAGCAAATAGATAGACCGTTAAAACCTTAATTTATAGGGACGCACGAAGTGTGCGTAAGCCGAAACAATATGATTATGAAACTTAAACCCACGATAGCAATTTGCTTAATGAGTGTTCTTGCCGGGTGCAATACAAAATCCGGGAAGACTCATGAGTCCGACTCAACATCTACAATGACTGTTTCAGACTCAATCTCAGAGGCTCTGGACTATCAGATGTCTCACTATCCATCGTCTCAATATAGGGATGTCTACAAGAACTTCATGCAAGATTTCTTTGGCCCTGGACATATCCTTGCTGACACAGCAGCTTCAGGACGTTATTTGCGCCATGAACTTGCTGAAGAGGGTCCATTTGAAGGGCCATTGTATGAAAAGACCGGTTTCCGAGGAAATTTCTACAGAGTGAATCTTTCTGTAATTAAGGACAGTGTAGTACCCTATGATTTGTTTTTCAATACATTTGTGGAGAGTGTACAGGGCATAACTCCTCCGTCGGGGGAGGAGTGGATGAAAACATGGAGTATTATTGACAGTGTCATCATTAATAAAGGTATTCGCTTCCCGGACGAAGAGATAGACAGAAGGGATCTCGAGAAGCAGTTTAGTGAAGGCAATTATATAGCTCATCACAGCCAACGCTTCAACGATTCGGTTCATTTCCATTACCGTATCATCTCACGTGATAATTTCGAAAACATCATCCTGCCCCTAATTAATTCCAATAAGTAATTAGAAACGCCTAAGCATATGTTCTCTTTATGATATGTCGGCTTCGGGAAGATCCCGAAGCCGATGATGACATCCATGTGTATCAGATAGATGCAGAATCTTCATAAGGGAAGACATGAATTCGATTGACCAGAAAAGTCTCTTCCATTTTTTCCCATCCAAAATTAAGACGTACGAGAGGTCGAACTATTAATGAATCCCAATCCCAGTCGGTCCAATCCTCAAGAAAAGCATTGAAAGAGCGATAATAGTCTGATATAAACTCATCATTTTTATATACCTTTTTCATATATTCCTTTGTAATAGGCCCCTCTACGATTGCCGGGAATACTGCATTAAATCCTCTGAATTTTAGACATAGAACTTTCTCACCCGGTTTGAAACAACTTTTCTCTTGAAAGTTTCTTCCATCGGGATGGTGTCCTCCTTTTTGATATTTTGCATGGACTGAGAAATCCTTATTGTAGATAATGCTTTTATTTGGATCTGCTAATCCCATAGTCTCAATTTCGTATGCGAAAACTTTTTCAGGACGGTATACAATATGTTGGAGTGCATCGTAGGCTTCCTCACTCCATCTAAACTCTCCAATCTGTCGATCATTGATTTTCCACCATTGCAGTCCATCCGGATTGTCAACATCCAAAGATTCATCTGGCTCTTCCAAACAAATTACTGCGGCAAACGAAGTGTCTTTTGCATGTGAATTGATTGGAGAGAAAGAGTCACCATCGTTGAGGAGAAGCACGGGCCAATCATTACAAAATAAATCTGCAAAGGCCTTGGGGGCATCAGTATGAATAGGAATTATAGCTTTCGGTCTTATTATCTCTAAAAGATTTCTAAGACTTTCCATATCGCAGTGCCCACTTGTGTGCCAGTATATAACTTCTTCGCCAACCGACTTCGCAAGTTCGGGATTATACGCATCTTTAGTCTTGTCAATATATCCATTCCACTGAGAAAGATACACTTTTCTTCCTTCAGATGGCATCTTTGCTATTAGATCGTCAAATCTATTGTTAGCTCTCGCCATCAAAACATAACCTCTGTCAGAAAGGTCCTCCTTGAATTTTTCATTAATGATAAAATCGTCTCCTTTCCGTAACAAGACTTTCGGTTCAAAGCCTTCCTTATATTTATAAAGATCAGACTTTCCCCAAATCTTGTCGCGTCCGGCTACAATATCCATTATTTTCTTTTGCAACCGGTCCACATAGAATGGACGCCCTGCTCTTATCGCAGCATGGTATAAGCTGAATAATCTATCAATATTAGTCGATGAAGCGTAAACTATATTATACTTATTCTCTTTGAATGCTTTTATATATTTTTGTTGAAGTTCGAATTCAGTTTCGGTATCTGATTCCGGACGGTTGATATTTGTTGCCTCGCATACAACGTAGTGAACACGATCAATGTATTTTTCAATAACTTTAGGGAGGGTCTTGCTTCTGAATCCATGGGCGCGAAAATCCCCGGTATGGAAGACTTCCAAATCTGCGGCTTCGATTTTAAAAGCGTATGAGTCGAATGCAGAATGGTCAATGGCAATAGGCAGAATTTCAAATGGACCAAACTCAAACTTTTTTCCAGCAGTAAAGATTAAAACAGTTTCCAATCTTTCTGCGATTTTGCGATGATGTTCACTCACAAATCTCTTGTGGTTGGAAGATTCAGCCTGAATCTCTTTTGCAATCTTCCCCATATAAATAGGGAGATTGGCAGGGAGAGTTGCTATCTTACCGATATGGTCGCTGTGATAATGAGTAATCAAAAGAGCACTCTTGGAGATATCTCCGTAAGTCAGACCCTCAACTTCAAGTGGATTGTCAGCATTGGGAGATCCAGGTAACTCTTCGCCGTAATCAACGAAGAGTCGCCAACCATCATATTCATACTCAGTCACACAGCCACCTATCTGATTAGTACCGCGATGGATAGTGATTTTCATTGTGTTATTTCGTATATTTCTGATATTTTGAATCCCATTTGCCTATACTTGATTCCGCGTTTATTATTGTTTAGCAACTCGAATACTTCAGCAGTTTGTTGTTTGAGTATTGGGTGTAGATCGTTGGTCAAAAATACGCCATCGATATGATGTATAGAATCTGAGTTAACAGCATCAAATATAGAATTAAAGCTTCTGAAATTCGAGTTTTCTGCTCCCTCTGAAAAATGAAATACATGATCAACTAAATCCTTCATCACATTTACATAGAACATAAGTTCAGAAACTATGCCGACTTTCCTATTATCATCTTTTTTTAATTCATAAATAGATAAAGTGGAACCTGAAATGGACCAAAGATCAATTTGGCTTCCCTGTCTTGGGGTACGCTCGTTCTTGGTATTCTTATTTTGGAAAAAAAGACCAACAGGAAGTTGATGATTGGATTTTTCATAAATTTTGCTCAAGTTTTCTTTGAGAAGCCTTTCAAGACGAGCTTCTTCTTTTGAAGCTTCTTCCTTTGATTCCGAATCAGGATAATTAACGACCCATTGAGTCAATTCTGATTCGAGAACCTTAAGATCATCTTTAGCTTGTTGATCTATAGGACATGAAGATACCCATTCGTACGATTGCTCAAATCTTAAAATGCGATAAAGGAAGCGTCGATAATGATTAAAGTTATTCCCTTTCTCGAGTCCCATGCCTTTCCATTTAATGGTGACGAGTTTTGAGAGTTCTGGAACAATGGCTTTGATAGCAATTGCCCAACCTTCAAATGCGGAATAATCTTTCTGCATATTATCTTCCAAACCTTTGGTATCCACCAAGATATTTAAAATGCCATCGTTAGACTCAATTCCTAAATCGGTAGGAAATCGTAAGGATGTATTTCCTGAGACATCCCTAAGTTTTCTAAGAATTTCTTCTTTTTTCATGATAAGTTGATTATTAGTTTTTTATTTCATTTTATTCGTCTTGCAATTTTTGAATGCCCAATAAAATAAGCGTAAGCTGCTGGGTACATCGTTAACGGCGGTCCTGAGAAAACCTTGTAGACAGATGCAAAACGGCAGCCCACGCTATGCGTGAGAAACCATCATGCGATCCTTGTCTACTGTAGAAATTTCTCAGGTTTCCGTCAACAAGAAAGCATAACGCTTCTTCAATTCCAA
>CAYSMP010000140.1:0-11012 GCA_964432215.1 uncultured Sangeribacter sp. | reverse complement strand
TTTCTCCCTCCGCAAGTTTTTCTGCAAAATTCTTCAATTTTTATCAGAATAAGGGGCATAACACATTTTAACTCAATGAAATCAATAAATGTTAAAATATCTTTTAAAATATTAATGTTTTTTTTTCCTCTATTAATATGAAGTTAGGTTGGAGTATAATTTTTTTTGGATTGCGATTCATTTTAAGCATAAAAAAAGCAAAGACTCCTCAGCAGCGTGATACCATGCTTAAGGAGTCTTTGCTTTCATTCCTATTGAATGATGATAATGGATGTAAGAATTATATATACATGCTATTCATTGGGAGATGTATCCTCACCATTATCATCCTTGTTCTCTTCCGGATCTTTATATTGAGAGGTGTACACTAATTTGTACGCATCCATCTCTTTTGTTTCAGTTACTTTATCTTGTTCATCATAAATATCGGTCATAACTTTCATTGCATCATTTGTTGCCGTAAGTTTAAACCAATATCTTTTTCCCGGTTCAATTTTTCTGTTAAAATTGTCGATGGTAATTGTATATCTATCGGATTTTCCTTTTTCCGGCGTGTCATAGTATTCATAGTAACCACTCTCAGCGCCATTATTGAACACTTCTATTGTCAAACTATCAACAACTTCCGGAGTAAATTTATAACTTCCAATTCTTGGGGTTACAACAGCATAAAACTCATATTTCTCCCCGTTATTCAGGGATAATCCTCCTTTTTCATTTATACGATGTACGGCCTTATGTGAATGCACTACTGTTTCCACGGGCTTGGTAGGATTGAGTGGATGTCTCGGGGGTGTTAATTTAAAGTTTTCTTCTAAGTGAAACCCATCATTTTCTTTTCCAACTACTGCGAAGTAGTTAAATCCATATATAAAAGCACTCATATCTTGCGAATGTGCTGTAAATATTATTTCAGAAATATTGGAGAATAGTGGTTGTCCGGTTTTATTTTGTAGAGTTACTCTAAATATAGAAGACATGTGCTTGAAATGTAAATCGGGAATATTTCCATTTTCATCAACTATAACGACATCATACAAATGCATCATCATGTGTACATGCCTCATAGCATTTCCAGTTGTCGGATTCTCAACAATCTTTTGATCATATAAGTGACTTCCAGCCTGGTAAGAAATTACATTACTATACTCAGGTGAACATAGTGCCAATTCTGCTGCGTGAGCCTCACAAACCACAGCAAGAATGGTATCTCCAGGCTGTAACACCTCTAGGAATTTTGCATTAGCGGTAATTTCATCTTCAGTATCTGGATTAAAACCAAACTCAGCTTGTTTATCATTTATCTTTTTTATGAACATCTTTGGAGCTCCATAAGTTTGGTGGAAAGTTTTGAATTTTGATAGATTAAATAGATTTATGTAATCAGGATCCTTACTATCATCAACCCATTTAAAAATTTCTTTATCCTCATCACCTTCTTCATATCCGTATCCATACTCAATGGCAGCCCTCGTATCTTCGGGGGTGTCAATATAAGCTCTTACTCTGAACTCTTTTATATCAGCTTTACTCTCTTGCGGAGCCTCTGATTGGCATGAAAACAATGCAGGCAAAAATGCCAACATTGCCAATATTGATTTTATTTTCATACGTTGTTATTTATCGATATTATTAACCCCAAGTTCCACCACCTCCGAAATCCAGTCCATAACCATTACCGCTATCTGAAAGAATCGGCTTTTCCAATTCCATATATATTACTTCGGATTCCGGCTTTACATAAGTTTTCTTTGCTTTATTCTCGTTCATAATCATTTCGTTTTATATTTCGGTTTTTTCAGTTACAAAGTTAATACGTTTTATCGCTATTTTCCAAATTTTCTATGCGACAATTTCTCTCAGAAATGCGACAACTATCAGAATTTTACTCTGAACGGTCCTGCAACTGAGTTAAATAAAAGACTTCCATCCGAAAGATATTGGATCACTGCATAAGCGCCATTGCCTCGATTGTTCTTACCGAACGATACTCGCTGACGTGTCTCACCTGTCTTCCAATCCATTCCTGTGATGACCCATCCGTCATTGTCGTATCCATTGACGAACACTATTTCTGACGGCACACTGACTGAAGGAATCATACTGATGGAACTTACATCAGATCGACACCATTTGCTTTCCCATTTGTTTTCTCTGACATTCCATCTTACGCATTCCGCACCCTTTGGACCGGGTGTCAACGGACCAATTGCCAAGACACCTACCACTTTGTCAGCTATAATTTCAGTGGCTGCATCAATGTTGTTGACAACAAAGGCATCATACCCGCCGGCTACTACCGATTGCTCCGACTGAATCCATTCAGTCCCGGATGGCAGACCGCAAGAAACCTCAAATGCATCTGCAAGACGCGGATTAGACGGATCTTTCGCCTTGGCATCCGCAGGAATCTCATCACGCCAGAAAGCAACGATTTTCATTCGCTTCGCACCGTCTGTAATGACTACGAGTTTATCCTCCTCATTTCCAAAACCCATTAAAGTTGGAGTAGAACCGGTGCCGTATCCATGCTTGATTGCCGGAGCTTCAGGACCTCCATCGTAAGAAGCACTCCAAGCTCCATCAGATTCTTTATCTGAGATAACTCCATTTTTGCATATCAGCTTACGCATAATTCCCTTTCCTCCTGAAACTGTGCTGTTGCTCGCAACATATACCCCACCATTCTCATCATTTGAAATGGAATTGGTGAGTATTTGGTCATCACCAAACGGATAGGAATCGATTACGCCTGTCAAAGCTCTGTCAACAGTCACCAATCCACGTTGAGATGCCACCAATAGATACCCGTCATAGCTCATAGACACCCCCATGATAGTATACGAACCAAAAATATGAGGAGTCATATCTATCTGTCCTTTTAGCTTTATACCCTTGGAAGGATCTGTTTTATCAATCAGACTGTAGACTGCTATAATTCTTCCGGCATTCACATAGATATTGTTGTCGCGGTCGCAAAGTACATAGTTTCCATTTGCAATGGAAGCCTGTGGCATCGCGCCCAATACTTCCTTGACTGCAGTTTCAAGTTCAGAGATCGAGGAATAATTGGCTGTCAATTTCTCAAGATCTTCTTTTGTCCGCATCGTAGTCCCTGGCATGGCAGCCTCTGCCACTTTCTTGAAATCTCCATTTGAGATCTTTATGTATGAAACCCTGTCGCTACCTACACCCCACATATAGTCGGAAGAGGTAGAAGCGATTGTCATTAAGTTGACCGGTCCGCTCCAACTCGCTTCGCATGCATCAGGATTGACATTATAAATTCCGTCTTTGACTGCATACGGAAAAGCATCTGTCTGCGCAGAGTTAAAATGAGTAATACTGTAGATGCTGCTGGCAAGCCATGGATTGGCTACCGGAGTATTATATTGCGACAAAGGTTTGTCAGTGTTGTCGTTTGGAACATCCTTTTCGTTGTCATGACAACTCGTGAGCATCATCGAGCCGCAAAGAGCACTCAATACCATTGCCCCATTTAAAGTTCTGTTTATTTTTACCATTATAAAATGTTACTTGGTTATAGTAAATAATTCTACAAAATTAATTTTTTCTATCCAATAAATCTCTATTTTATATGCGACAATTTCATTTCAACATGCGACAAAACCTCGTCCAGACATTTTTTTGTGCGACAATGCCTGTTTTAAAGCACTATATTGTCGACTGAGTCTCAATACAATATGAAATGACTACGCCCCAAGCCTAAGCTTGGGGCGTACTGAAGCGGAAAACACGTTAATGATAAACGCAGAAGATCTTGAATGGAGGCGGAATTAGCGGAGGATTATGGTGACACCACATGAGGATTGCGCACCATAGACGAGAGATTGCTCTATGTCGGCTGTTTTTGAGGGACCGGAGATGAATGCTCCGAAACCCATTTCGGGCACCTCAATGCGAGCGTAGGCTTCGTGCATGTTGTTTACGATGTTTTTCTTGTCGACAATGATCACAAGATATTCGCATATGAAACATACGGCACGTTGCTTCATGGTCTGGGGAATCCAGATACAAGCATTTTCTGCACATCCAATCGTGCCGAGGACAACGCTTACATCTGTTCCATCAAGATCTTGTGGAGTCTTGACTGTATCGGGATTCTTATCAGCTTTAACTCCCGCGACATTGCTTGCGATTGTCTTTGCGTTAGGATATGCTTGACGAATCAAATCGTTGATATCATCGCCTTCCTTCATTTCTATTACTTTAGCTCCTGCGGAAGTGGAGGCAGTCTTTATGAAAGCTGCTACAGGGTCGGGATAAGTCAGTTTTGCGAAAGAGAGGTCGGGCTTATCGTAAGTTTCGCGTGTGTTGGCACGGAGCTTGGTCAATATTGTTTCTTTTGTCTTTTGGCAATTCATAATTCGTATTTCATAATGCATAATTACAACTCGCCTTTACCATCTTTGAGGCTGTCTTTCCAAAGTTGATGGAATGATTTCTTGGCAAATTTGGGTATCGTATGGCCGTATGTCCAGGCTCCAAGTGCTACTCCTGTGAGCCATGAGGGGAGGATGTTGGCTACTGGGGCTACTTTCAAAGCTGTAGTGTAGAGGGCGGGATGATCGAACATTATCTCCATACCTTCCGACATAGTCTTCTTCATCGGATCAGCATGGTGCATACTGTCGAGTTGCTGGCGCCATTTGTAGATTTGAGTCGACAGATCTACTTTTACAGGACACACATTATCGCATGAGCAACAGAGAGAGCAAGCGGAACAATTGCCGTAGTGAGCATCACTATTGCGGAGCATTCCGAGGTTTACACCAATAGGACCGGGAATGAAATATGAATATGAGTATCCTCCCGAACGACGATAGACAGGACACGTATTCATGCAAGCACCACAACGCATACACTTAAGAGTCTGCCAATGGTCTTCATTACCTAATATATCACTGCGACCATTGTCTACCAGAATGATATGCATTTCGCAACCCGGACGGGGTTTGCGGAAATGAGAAGTATAGACTGTGGTAGGTTGGCCTGTACCGTTTCTGGCAAGAAGGCGCTGGAAAACTGCCATTGACTCATAATCCGGAATTAGCTTTTCTATACCTATGGAGACAATATGCAAAGGAGGGATCGAAGTGCTCATATCGGCATTTCCCTCGTTGGTACATACCACTACTTCTCCTGTTTCTGCAATACCAAAATTACCACCTGTCATACCACAATCAGCAGTCATAAAATTGTCGCGCAGATGATATCGCGCGCAACGGGTGAGGAAAGTCGGGTCAGCTTTCTCAACAAGAGTCTTAAGATCACCATGCATACTCTCGGCAGCCTCCTGACCATGCTTCTGGATAATCCCGTGTCCGCGGAAACACTCCAGCACCTGCTCACGGGTGATGTGAATAGCGGGCATAACAATGTGGCTCGGTGGAACGCCCAGCAATTGCAGGATACGTTCACCAAGGTCGGTCTCTACAACATCTATACCATGGGCAATAAGACTGTCATTGAGTCCACATTCTTCTGTAAGCATTGACTTACTCTTCACAACCTTCTTAACTCCATGATCTTTGAGAACATCAAAAACTATAGCGTTATATTCATCCGCATCCTTAGCCCAATGAACTTTTACACCGTTTCGCTCTGCGTTGGCTGCGAATTTTTCGAGATAGTCAGCGAGGTGAGTCACAGTATGCTTCTTTATCTGGCTTGCAGCCTCCCGAAGGTTTTCCCATTCTGGAACCTCATGAGCCATAGTGTCTCTTTTGACACGCACAGACCAGAATGTAGCGTCGTGACGGTCGACTACATCGGTCAGTTTTACGAATTCATTCGCTTTCTTTGCATGTGAAGTACTCATTTTTTCAACGATTAACGATTAACGATCACCTGCTAATATTTGGGCGATGTGGATGAATTTTATGGGGAGGTTTTGTTTGGATGCAATGCCTTGCATATGCATCAGACATGATGAATCCGGGCCTGTGATATATTCGGCTCCTGTAGCCATATGGCGATGTACTTTGTCGAGACCCATTTTGGTAGATACACCTTTCTCCTCGATTGAAAACATACCTCCGAAACCACAGCATTCGTCGGGACGTTCCGGTTCGAAAACCGTAATACCCTCTACCAAACCCAACAAATCCTTTATTTTGTTGAATTTTGGAATATTCCGTTCTGTTGGAGAGGAGAGTCCCAATTCACGCACGCCATGGCAACTATTGTGAAGGCTCACCTTATGAGGAAATTTAGAGGGAAGGGATTTCACTTTCAGTATATCATGAAGAAACTCCACCAAGTCTACAGTTTTCCCAGCCGCCTCACATTCGTGTCCGACAATCCTTGGATGGAAAAACCTCACATAGGCTGCGCAACTTGCTGAAGGAGCTACTACATAGTCGAATCCATGGAAAAGTTCATCGAAACTTTTAACGAGTTTCTCTGATTTATCTTGGAATCCGGCATTACCCATAGGTTGACCACAACAGGTCTGCTTCTCAGGATAATATACATCTACCCCTAAGCTGCGTAATAATTTATAAGTAGATACCCCGACCTCAGGGTACAGGGCATCTACGTAACATGGGATAAAAAGTCCAATTTTCATCAATGCATAATTCAAAATTAACTGCGTTCAAGCTAAAGCAAGTCATAATGCATAATCAAGCCGCTTAGGGATTCATACGATCATGCATTTATGAAATGATTGGTATTATATTCAATGAGTCTGGAGGTAGGTGACGTGGGTGCGGAGATATTCCTCTACACCATGCTTGCCGTCGGCACCACCAATACCACTCTTCTTGACGCCGGCATGGAAACCTTGGATTGCTTCGAAGTGGAAACGGTTGACATAAGTCTCGCCAAATTCAAGTTCACGGATGCAACGTGCAGCATTGTTGATGTCGTTGGTGAAAATTGAAGAAGCCAAGCCATATTCACAATCATTAGCCCATTCGATCACCTGGTCAAGATTGTCCCATACGATGATTGGAAGCACGGGGCCAAAAGTCTCCTCATGTGCTATATCCATATCTTGACGGCAGTCATCAAGCAGAGTAGCGGCATAGAAATAACCCTTCTCCCCTACTCTGTGGCCACCACAAAGCACTTTTGCACCTTGCTCTACTGCTTTAGCCACTTTAGCCTCAACACTTTCAAGTGCACGCGCTTCGACGAGAGGACCCATGTCGATATCATCTGCAGAGAATGGATCTCCAACTTTCACAGCTTCGAACTTTTCAATCAGTTTCTTGACGAGTGCGTCCTTAACGTCTTTGTGTACGTAGAGACGCTCGGCATTATTACAGATCTGGCCGTTGTTGCCAATTCGGCTGTCGAGAATTGCCTGTGCTGCGAGGTCAAGGTCAGCATCGGGGAACACTATAACGGGAGCCTTGCCTCCAAGTTCGAGAGATACCTTTGTAATATTGGTAGCGGCATCTTTCATTATGCTTTCGCCAGCACCTACAGAACCTGTCACGCTAACGATATCAATCTTTGGACTTGCAGCGAGTTCATGCCCTACTACACTGCCCTTGCCTGTAACGACATTGAAAAGACCTGCGGGGAGACCTGCCTTGTCGACTACCTCAGCAAATACGCAACAGTTTTCGGGAGTAAGCTGGGAAGGCTTCAGAACAATTGAGCAACCTGCGATGAGTGCTGCCCCTGCTTTGCGTGCAATCAGGAAGAAGGGGAAATTCCAGGGAAGGATACCGGCTACAACACCAATAGGTTTCTTGGAAAGGAAGATAGTCTCACCAGGATTATCGCTGGGAATTATTTCACCTTCAATATGACGAGCAAAGGTAGCCATATACTCGAAATAGCTGATAGTGGCATCAACCTCAATGGTAGCCCAGTTGCGGGTTTTACCTTGTTCGCGCATTATGATTTCGATAAATTCGTCGCGGCGCTCCTTGACGCCTTCAGCAATCTTCAACAAATAAGCAGCACGCTGGATAGCGGGAGTCTTTTCCCAAGCCTTCTGAGCCTTACGGGCAGCATCAAGAGCCTCGTCAACATCTTCTTTTGTTCCTTCAGGCTGACGAGCGATCACTTCTTCGGTGGACGGATTAAGAACGTCGATCCATTTACCGGATTTGCTATCAACGAATTTACCGTCGATGTACATTTTTAAATTCTTCATGTGTAGGTATTTTGGTAAGTTTATTACTTTTGAACAAAGGTAAGAATTTTTTTTGATTTTTGCAAGAAAAATTTATGATAGAATGCAATTTTTATACTCTTTTGAGTCGGCTCATCATTGAGATCAGGAGAGATTGACGATCGTGATACCGGCGCCTCCGAAGCGGACGTCTTCGTCGTGGTAGGATGTGACATTAGGGTTGACGCGGAGTTGCTCCCGAATAAGAATCTTGAGGATTCCGTGGCCAGTGCCGTGGAGAATCCGGACTTTTCCAGCAGAGAACTGGACTGCATCGTCTAAGAAATAAGTCACTGCCTGAATAGCTTCATCAGCCCGCATACCTCGGACATCAATCTCATTCTTGAAGTTGAGCTGTCGTCGACGGCTGTCGTCGGATGTACGGCTAGATACAGTCAAAATTTGGGTTGCAGCTGTCTGCTTAGGTTTTTGTGCAGAGGAGAGGCGCGAGACATCAACAGTAGTACGCAACGGACCAAATGCAACTTCAGCTTTTTTTCCTTGTATACTTATAATCTGTCCAGCAGATCCCGAACCATCCATTTTCACCCAGTCCCCGGCAGTCAATTCCGGCTTAGCAGCTACAGTAGATTTTTTCTTTGAAGATTCTTCGCGAGACTTCTTACTCTTATGTTTCAAAGGCTTCAAAGCATCCGGTACGGACTGCTCCTCTGCCGGCTCTTTGAGACTTTCTTTATAATCTTCAAGTTCACGACGAATCTGACGTGTACGCTCCTTTTCGGCCTCCGCATTTTTTATGTCGCGGATAGCCTTTTCAAGACGGGCATTGGCGGTCTTTAGAATCTCGCGTGCTTCTTCACGTGCATCTTTAAGAATTTCTGCACGTTTCTGTTTAAGATCGGAGGCAGTATCCTCATATTTTTCAAGAAGTTTATCGAGATGTTGCTCTTTTTCTTTTATACTCTGGCGCTTATTGCTCCAATATTTACGGTCACGTGCAATGTCAAGAAGGTATTTGTCGGAATTAACATAATCGGAACCTACAAGATCTTTAGCCATTTCTATAACTTCAACGGGCAAACCGATATTACGTGCAATTTCTATGGCAAAAGAACTACCTGGATTACCTACAGACAATTGGAAAGTGGGTCTGAGATGCTGACGGTCGTAGAGCATAGCACCATTGACAAATCCGGAAGTCTCATCTGCGAAAGTCTTCAGGTTCTGATAGTGGGTTGTGACCACTCCAAAGCAACCGGATTCACCCAAACGGTAAAGAATAGACTGTGCAAGAGCTCCTCCAATCTGAGGTTCTGTTCCAGACCCCATCTCATCAGCAAGCACCAGAGTAGATGGACCGGAATTTCTAAGAAACATCTTCATATTGCGAAGATGGGAAGAATAGGTGGAAAGATCATTCTCCATCGACTGCTCATCACCGAGGTCAACAAGAATATTTTCAAATACACCCATATGGGAATTGTCAAGAAGAGTTGGAAGCAGTCCACATTGCATCATATACTGAACTATGCCAACAGTCTTCAGAGCCACAGACTTACCACCTGCATTAGGGCCGGAGATAATAAGAAAACGACGCTCTCCTTCAAGATTAAGACTGAGAGGCACAACGGTTCTATCATGCTGTTTAAGTGTCATGAACAGGACTGGATGGAAAGCATTGAACCAATCAATCTCAGGTTTTCTTTCAATCCTTGGCAAAGTACCATCTACAATATTAGCAAATTGAGCCTTTGCCTTAATGAAATCAAGATAACCAATAGAAAGGCATCCGGCCTCAATCAGCTCGATGTCTGGGCGAATAAGATTTGCAATAGAAATGAGTATCCGCACAATTTCACGTCGCTCCTGCATCTGAAGTTCACGAAGACGATTGCCAGCCTCCACAACTTCAGCCGGTTCGATAAACACAGTTTTACCTGTAGCCGACTCATCATGGACTATACCGCTGATACTTCTTTTCATTGCTGCTGAGACCGGGAGCACCATACGGCCATCGCGCATAGAAGGAGCCGTATCCTTATCAATCACACCTGCCGCGGCAGCCCGGTCGAGAACACGGCGCATAGCCCTGGCTATTGAGCCATTGGCTGCACTGATACTTCTTCGTATCTCTGACAACTCAGGAGAAGCATTGTCTTTAATTTCACCAAACTTATTTACACACCTATCAATCTCCCTCTCGATAGCCGGGAAAGATACGAGACCTTCAAACTCTTTTTTAAGTTCAGGATATAGAGGAGTCACTCCGTCCTCGTCAGAACGAGAAAAGAAATTTCTTACCTCAGAGATCGATGCAAGCATTTTCCCAAGTGCATTGAGACGATCGGCAGCCATAAAGGAACCTGAGGCTTTTATCTCGTTGAGATATGGCACTACATCATAGACATTGGCACCGGGAAGGTCGGAGGCACTACGGATAAGAGACAGCATTTCAGATGTCTGGCGGAGGAGGCGGAGTATAGTATCAAAATCAGAGGAAAAGGACATAGCCTGAACTGCGTCTTTACCCATGCGGGATGTGCAAAGACGCGCCACTTCGGCACGGATAACATCAAAACCAAGTTTGGATTCTATATCGTTAGGATAGAGCATTTTATCAAGTATAAAGTATTGAACATCAAGTTTTGAACATCAAGTTTTGAACATTAAGTTTTGAACAATGAGGTTTGAATATTGAATTTGAAAAGAAATATTTAAGGTAAAAAAACATAGGATAAGGGCGATTTCAAGCCGCTGAGCGGGATGAAATCACCCTTGTATCCACAAATTGCCTATCACAAAGGAGGTAAGTGCAAGAAGAAGCAACTATTAAGCTTTCTTTGCATTTTCCTCTTCGAGGATCTTGACAGCCATATCATAGATGGTAGTGTCGTCA